>JAFQMB010000030.1 GCA_017421095.1 Oscillospiraceae bacterium | reverse complement strand
TAAATCTGTTGCATTTGCTTCGGTGGTTCGAATCCACCCTCTCCCACCAAAATAAAGAGTACCTGCCGTTAGGTTGGTACTCTTTATTTTTGATCAAATATTGTGATGCGAACCACCGAAGGTGGTTCAGTCGAAGCAGCCCGAAAGCCGCGACAGGCTTTCGGGCCTGTGAAGTCTCGAGCAACGAAGATTTTTCGCAACTGCTCGGTGCAGTCGTAAAATCAAGGAGCGCAGAGTATCCACCCTCTCCCACCAGAAAAAGACAGATTCCTATCGGAATCTGTCTTTTTCAACTAAATCCACCCCTTCGGGTGGGTGAAATATTGCTTCGCAATGTGAAATACGCCTGCGGCGTGAGAAATCGCTGCGGCGGTGGGTGGATTTAATTTCACCGTGAGCGCAAGCGAACGATTTCGCGAAAGCCTGTCATTAAGATGCATCCGAACCGCCGAAAAGCACGAATATTGCTTGTTTAATCGATGTACGCTTTTATTCTTCCGTGAGCAAGGCAACCATGGTGATAAAACTTTCGGGGTTTTTATGTTGGGGCGGCCCTTCAAGATAGATATGGCGGCAGATTCCGCTGAGCTTGATCTGATTTTCCTTGGCATAGTCAATCAGCTGCCGGCGAACTGCCGAAAGGCCTTCATAACTTCCGTGATGATAGGTGATGAGGGCTTTTGCTTCGGGAAATTCTGTAACAAATTCCCCGGTTGCACCTTTTGGCACCGAGGCACAGTAGGCCACCTGTTCGGGATGATCCAAAGAATACTGGGTGAAATACATTCTGTGAGAGAGGTCTGCGCCGTAACGGTTGATGGCGGTGTAGGCCACGTCGCGAAGGATGCGGGTTCGTGCTTCAATGGAGCAGTCGGATTCGATTCTGCAGTAAACAGGCTGTTTTGGAAGAAGTGTCAGAAGAATTTTACCCTGTTGTTTTTTGTTCACCCTCTCCCGGAGTCTGCTGATATTGGCATCCAGCTCCTCCCGCAATGCCTCCAACCTTTCAAGCGCAGGCGCAAGGTCGGTGTTGTCATCCAGATATCCTTTGATTTCGTCCAAAGACAATCCCAAATTTTGATAGGTACGGATGGTGCGGATGCGAACCAGAGTATCCATGGAATAGTATCGGTATCCGGTGTCAAATTCGCCCCTTGTGTCGGCCTTGATCAACCCGTGCGCCTCATAATTGATGATGATTCTGCGGGTGATTCCCAAAATCTCTGCAACCTTGCCAATGGGAAGCATTTGTTGTTTGTGCATAAACATTTTCTCCTCCCGACTATTGCAATGAACACCAATGTTCATTATATACTGATCATACTATAAGGATTTGCAAAAAGCAAGCACAATCCGATGCTTTCATTTATGGGAGGAATTATGATGAAAAAGACTTTTGCCTTGTTATTGGTTCTGGTTGCACTCTTCTCTTTTGTGTCCTGCGGCAACGGCGGTGGCGGTGCCGAAGAAGGCTATAAGAAGGCGGTGGAGCTGCTGGCCGAAGTGGAATACGGCGGAGCGACCGACAAACTGGAAAGCCTTGCCCCTGAACTTTTTTGGGATTATTATGAAAAGACCTATGCTATGCCCCGGAAGTCGATGCTGGATGAGGTAGCCTGGGCTGTGGAGCAGACGAACACACAGTTAGAAGAACTGTATGGTGCCGATTTCGGCATGGCGGTTGAAATTACCCAGGCAACCGAAGCAGATGCCGAGCTTCTTTCCAAAATCGGCGCTGCTTTTGCTGAACAAAAGGGAATTGAAGCCGAAAAAATCAAAGGTGCCTATACCCTGAAAGCAAAAGTGACCTTTAACGGCAGTTCCACCGGGGAAGAAGAACTTGATCTGCAGGTCGTAAAGATTGAAGACACCTGGTATTGTGCCGAATGGTATTTCTATGATGAAGGCGGCTATGTTGTCTTTACGGTTGAAACCTTTGTAATGGGTTGATTCCCTTTTGGCAAAACATAAATCCCTGTTTTGATCTGATTTTGCGTCAGCATCTTATTTTGCTCTTGCTTTGTTAAAAAACAGAGATTGTCGCCTAAATAACGGAAACAAACATTTGTCAGAGTCCAAAAGGAGTCCTGTCGTTGACAGGACTCCTTTGTTTGTGTTTGGCTTTGCTTTTCTCCTTTTTAGTTCTTTTTCGGAATCGGTCTTGATTCTTTGAAGAAGGCGTGTTATCATCGAGAAAAATATTTTGGGAGGCTTTTATGACGCCCACTGAGATCGCTGCACAGCTGATTGGTATTGTTGCCATGGCGTTTAATATCCTTTCCTATCAAGGGAAAAAGCAAAGCACCGTCATTTTGATGCAATTTTTCGGAGCAGTTTTCTTCACTGTCAATTTTTTGATGCTCGGCGCTGTTGTGGGGGGTGTTTTAAATCTGATTGCTGCCGTTCGGGCTTTGATCTTTTTGAATAAAGAGAAACTGAAAGCTGATCATATCGGTTGGTTTGTTGGGTTTATTGTGGTATACATCGCAGTATACATTTTGAATTTCACTGCATTTGGCAAAGAGCCCACCGCCTATCATTTGGTCATAGAACTGCTGCCGGTGATCGGGATGATTGCTGTCAACATCGGTTTTCGGTTAAAAACCGCCGCAGATGTGAGAAAGTGTGGACTTGTCGGTTCGCCGGCCTGGCTGATTTATAACATTGCGACCGGTTCCTGGGGGGCAATCATTTGTGAAGTTATCTCTTTGCTTTCGATTTTTGTGGGAATCTTTCGCCACGACCGCAAAAAAGAAGTTTGATAATGTCCGACCCTCATCTCTCAAACAGATGAGGGCCTTTTTAATTTCCTGATCTTGTCCTTTGTTTTTCCCCGTGATATAATGGCCAAAAGGCGACAAAGCGGAGAAAGAAAGGGTGAAAAACCGAAATGGATCCAAAACCGAAGGTGCCGATCGGCTGTTTCTTCCGGGGGTGTTACAACGAGGAACTTGAAGTCGAAATCAAAAAAGCAAAGGACTTGTGTTACCGTTATAATGGGCTGCATCCCAACGATCGGGAGGGTCAGCAGGAGATTTTGAAAGAATTGCTGGGCAAGATGGGGGATCAAACCACCGTTATGCCTCCTTTTTGGTGTGATTACGGGTATCAGATCACCATTGGGGATTTCTTTTATGCCAATCACAATCTGATCATTCAGGACGGCGGAACTGTCTGCTTTGGAGATCATGTTTTTATCGGGCCCAACTGCTGTTTTACCACCGCAGAACACGCCATCGACCCCGAAATGAGAAAGGCGGGCGTTGAAATCGCAAAGCCCATCAAGATCGGCAACAATGTTTGGATTGGCGCAGGAGTTACTGTTCTGGCCGGGGTAGAAATCGGGGATAACACGGTGATCGGCGCCGGAAGTGTGGTCACCAAATCCATTCCTGCCAATGTGGTGGCGGTGGGGGTCCCCTGTCGCGTGGTTCGGGGAATCACAGAAGAAGACAAGAGAAGCTACCCTGTCTATCAGCCGGGGCCGTTATGGGATTGACAAGCAGACGTTTTTTGGCGACAACGGACAGAGAAAAGACAGACGATTGCAGTGAGGGAGGAAACAAAAATGATCACATTGCAAAAGAAAAAAAGCAAGGATTTTGTAGTTTTGAATCTGACAGATCCCCAGCTGGCAAACAGCGAATGGGAAGAAGGGCATCAGAACAGACAGATTTTGGAATACACCGTGCGAGAATTGGTCGCCCGGGTTTCTCCCGATCTGATCACCGTTTCGGGGGATCTTGCCTGGGCGGGACACACCGTGGCTTATGAAAAACTGGCAAACTTTTTGGATTCTTTTGCCATCCCTTGGGCACCCGTTTGGGGCAATCACGACAATCAGGAGGGCCCTGATGCGGTGGATGCGGTGGCAGATGCCTTTTTGAAACATCCTTACTGCGTCTATGAAAAAGGGGATCCGGCCCTTGGAAACGGAAACTATGTGATTGCGGTGGAAGAAGAGGGCAAAATGGTGGAAGGCATCTTTATGATCGATTCTCATGACCGCAATTATTTGCAAACAGAAGACGGCAGCCCGCGGGATGTTTGGGCCAAACTGATTCCCGAGCAGCTTGTCTGGTATGAAAATGAGGTGAAACGGCTGAAAGAGGCCGGTTGTTTGGAAACGGCCATGATTTTGCATATCCCCTTTTATGCCTATCATCTGGCGGCGGAGGCGGCATATCGTCCCGGGATTGACCGAAAAGAGATGACCCTTGCCCAGGCGGAGGGGCCGGATGTCTGGCAAGAGGGATATGAAAATTCCATCGGCGTGATGTATGAAGGGGTCGGGTGTTATCCCGGCGAGGATGGCGTTTTCGAGGTGATTCGTCGGGGGGGAAGCACCAAATACGTAATTGCCGGCCACGACCATATCAACAACTGGATGATCGATTATGAAGGGGTCAGGTTGATTTATGGCCTGAAAGTCGGGGCCGGTTGTTATTGGAATCCCATTCTCAACGGCGGCACGGTTTTGCAAATCGGCAGCGAGGGTGTGAAGGAAGCGCGCCACGAATTTGTGAATGTGAGCCATTTGCTTTCCCAAAAGGAAAACTGACACAGCAAGCTTAAAAAGACAGAAACGGGGAGCCTTTGGTTCTTTTGAAAAAATCCCAACTCGGAATTTTTGTTTTTCCATGAAAAAACTGTAAAGTCGATGAAAAAACTGTAAATTCGGGGGCTGTGAAAGGGATAAATACTTGCACAGAAAAAGAAAATTTGATATGATGTCAATGACCCTGATTTTAAGGGAACGCCAATAAACAAGGGGGTTTTGTCATGGAAATTTTGTATGTGATCGTTCCGATTGTTGTGTTGGTCATCGCTCTGGTGAGTATGGGCTATGTGAAAGCGCCGCCGGATACTGCCTTTATCATCTCCGGTTATCGGAAACCGCGGATTCTGATCGGAAAAGCGGGCATTCGGATCCCGTTTTTGGAACGAATGGATAAACTCTCTTTGAAGATGTTTTCTGTGGACGTAAAGACCACCGATTTTGTTCCCAACGCCGAATACATCAATGTCAAGGTGGATGCCACCGTCAAAATCCGTATCGGCCAAAGCGAAGAGATGATGACGCTGGCTTCCAAGTTCTTCCTGAATGAAAACGAAGCCATGATCATCCGTCGGGTGCAGGATACGCTGGAAGGCAATATGCGTGAGATCGTAGGTCAGATGCGTTTGGAAGAGATGGTCACCGACCGAAAGGCCTTCGGGGAACGGGTGCAGGAAAACGCTATCCCGGACCTGCAAAAGATGGGCCTTGAGATGATCTCGTTCAATGTGCAGTCCTTCTCGGATCAGAACAATGTGATCGAAGACCTGGGTATTGACAACATTTCTCAGATCAAAAAGGGCGCCGCCGTTGCAAAGGCCCAGGCCGAGCGCGACATCGCCATTGCCCAGGCTCAGGCCGCCAAGGAATCCAACGATGCCAAGGTGTTGGCCGAAATGGAGATTGCGGAAAAGCAAACCTCTCTGGCCATTCGGCAGGCGGAACTGAAACAGCAGTCGGATGTGAAAAAGGCCGAGGCAGACGCCGCCTATTCCATTCAGCAACAGGAGCAGAGAAAAACCATCGAGGTGACCTCTGCCAATGCGGATATTGCCCGTGCAGACAGAGAGGCGGAACTGAAAGCCAAAGAGGTTGAGGTGACCAAACAGACGCTGGATGCCGAGATCCGTGCCAAGGCCGATGCCGAGCGTTATCGCCAGGAACAACAGGCCGAAGCGGAACTCTTTAAGCGCCAGAAAGATGCCGAAGCCCGCCGTTATGAGCAGGAGCAGGAGGCTGCGGCCCAGATGAAGAAGGCCGAGGCAGAGAAATATGCCAAGGAACAGGAAGCAGAAGGGATTGCGGCTGTGGGTCGCGCCGAGGCAGAAGCCATTCGGGCCAAGGCATTGGCCGAGGCCGAGGGTGTGGACAAAAAGGCAGAAGCCATGAAGAAATACGGCGAAGCCGCTGTGGTGGAAATGGTGATGGCCGCCCTGCCCGAGATTGCCAAAAATGTGGCAGAGCCCCTTTCCAAAGTGGATAAGATCACCATGTATGGCGAGGGAAACAGCGCCAAACTGCTGGCGGACATTGTCAACGGCACCACCCAGATCACCGAAGGTTTCAGCGCCGGAATGGGCATTGACATCAAGAGCCTTTTGATGGGCGCTTTGGGCGGCAAACTGGCTGCCGATCCTTCTGTTGTGGTGGTTCCCGCCGCAGAGAAAAAAGAGGACCTTTCCAAAGAATAAACAGTGCATACTGCCGCTTGAAAAGAAGAAATCCCACCCTGTTTTCAGGGTGGGATTTTTGTGTTCCTTTTCGGTCTTGCCGGGGTCAAAGGGCGGTTGCCACTTCCCAAAGATCTTCTTGGGTGATCCCCAGCCTTTTGGCGGCCAGTTCCAGTTTTTCGTGGATTTCCAAAAAACCGCCGGGGGCGTGTGCATCCGAGCCGAAATGGAATTTGCAGCCGCAATCCTTTGCCACTTCCAACAAATGCAGATAAGAGGGGGAAAGACCGCTTTCATCCAATCGGGTGCCGCCTCTTGTCAAACAGGCGTGGATTTCAATGCTGATGTTTCGCTCGGCTGCCAAAGAAAAGCAGGTCTCATATTCGCTGTCGGTAAAACTGTCCATGACCTCCTGCTCAAAGGGGCAGCAGATGGGATAAAGGGGATGACAGATGCCCACAGGTTTGTCATATTCCAAAAGGCAGGCACGGATAAACTGTTCGATCAGCAATTTTTTTACCTTTTCGGGCGTGGTGAGATCCAGGTGTTGATATTCCCCGGGAAAGTTAAAAATATGGCTGGCCGCCAAAAGGAGATAGTCAAAAGCGGCGGCATCTTCTCTGCTCAGTCCCGGGGGCTGACCGTAAAAGGTTTCTACCTCACAGCCAATCAAAATCTTCACAGAGGTTTGTGGGGTGAGGGCGGCGACCTCTTCTTTGATTTTCAAAGCATAGGCCAAATTTTCCGGATAGGTACAGCCCAGTCTGTTTGGTGCATAAAGATGGTTGCTGATACCCAAAATCCGGGTGCCGTCCTGCTCACAAAGCGGCAGAAAAGAGGCAACGGTGGTATCTTTTGGGGCACAGAGGGAGAGATTGGTGTGCACATGAAGATCAGAAAAGCAAAGTTTTTCCAAGAAAAGCCCTCCTTTTTTTCGTCCGGTTTCATCATAACAAATTTCTCCCGGGCAGACAAGGGGGCAGCCTGTTTTTATCCTCGCAGATATTGCCTTTTCATCTGCTCCCCTGATGGCAAAGGAAAGGCCCGTCCCTTTTTTGGGGCCGGCCTTTTGGGTCAACGGTTCAAAAGCTGTTGTTTGTTGAATTGCAGTGAATAGAGCTGATAATATTTTCCCTTCAACCGGAGCAGTTCCTGATGATTGCCCTGTTCGACGATCTTTCCCTTGGAAAGAAGAATGATATTATCGGCATGCTGGATGGTGGAAAGACGGTGAGCCACAATGAGCATGGTGCCGATGTTGCGCATCTTTTCCAAAGAATCCTGAATGAG
>JAFQMB010000029.1 GCA_017421095.1 Oscillospiraceae bacterium | reverse complement strand
CAAGCGGATGGCGGAATTTTATCTGCCGAGGGAAGGCGGCGCCGCAGAAGGAACCTATCAGGCGGTAAAAAAGGCCTTTGGGTGAAAAGGAAACTGAAAAATTGTGATTTTTGCGGCTTGCCGCAACAAACATAGGTTGAAAAATCAAATCATCAAAAGGAGAAGATGAATTATGGTATACGGTGTTATTTTGGCAGGCGGCGTTGGCAGCCGGATGGGGAATGCAGAAAAGCCCAAGCAGTTTTTGCTTTTGGGGGATAAGCCCCTGATCATCCACACCATTGAAAAGTTTTCTGTCCATCCCGAGATTGATCGGGTGGTGGTGCTTTCTCCCGCCCAGTGGGTCACTTATACCCAGGGGTTGATCGAAAAGCATCTGCCCGGAGAAGAGATCCCGGTTTTGGCCGGGGGAGACACCCGGAACGAAACGCTGATGAACGCCATCCGTTATATCGAAACCCAGCCGGGCAGCGATGAAAACACCATCATCGTGACCCATGATGCCGTGCGCCCCTTTGTGACCAGCCGGATCATTTCGGAAAATATCGAAGCCGCCAAGAAATACGGCGCCACCGACACGGTCATCGGTGCTACCGACACCATCGTGGTCAGCAAGAACCATAAAACCATCGACGAGATCCCCGAACGGCCCACTATGTATCAGGGACAGACACCCCAGAGTTTCCGGATGCAGCGGGTGAAAGAGTTGTATGAAGGGCTGACCGACGAAGAAAAAGAGATTCTCACCGATGCCTGCAAGATTATGGTGATGAAAGGCGATCCGGTTTATCTGGTGCAGGGTGAGGTTTTTAATATCAAAATCACCTATCCTTACGATCTGAAAGTGGCCGAGGCGCTGCTGACCGAAGAACGCTGAAGGATTTGAAAATTAAAAGAAAGGATAAATCAAAATGCTTGGTGCAGTTTACCGTCTGGTTGCGCCCCGTCAGATTGAGATCGGTTTTGTCAGCAATGAACGGGACGATGCCCATGTGATCGTCCGTCCCACACACCTTTCCATTTGCAATGCCGACCAGCGTTATTATCAGGGGAAAAGAGCCCCTGAAATTTTAGAAAAAAAGCTTCCCATGGCCTTGATCCACGAGGCTATCGGCAAGGTCGTTTATGATCCCACCGGCACTTTTTCTGTGGGGCAGCGGGTGGTTATGATCCCCAACACCCCCACCGAAGAGGATGCCATCATCGCAGAAAACTATCTGCGTTCCAGCAAATTCCGCGCCAGCGGCTTTGACGGTTTTATGCAGGAGTTGGTTTCCATGACGCCGGACCGTTTGGTGGCGCTGCCCGATTCGGTGCCTGATGCCATTGCTTCTTTCACCGAGATCGTTTCGGTTTCCCGTCATGCCATCAGCCGTTTTGATCGGATTGCCCACGGAAGAAGAGAAAAGGTCGGTATCTGGGGGGACGGTAATCTGGCCTTTATCACTGCCGTTTTGTTCCATTCCCTTTTCCCGGAAGTGGAACTTTATATCTTCGGCATTGATGCCCAAAAACTCAGCGGCTTCACCTTTGCCGCCGAGACCCACCATGTGAATCATATTCCTGCCGATCTGCGCATTGATCACGCGTTTGAATGTGTGGGCGGCAACGGTTCTCCCATGGCCATCGAACAGATCATCGACCATATTCACCCCGAGGGGACCATTTCCATTTTGGGCGTTTCTGAAAACCCGGTGCCGGTCAACACCCGTATGATTCTGGAAAAGGGTCTGCGGATGTTTGGTTCTTCCCGCAGCGGCAGAGCGGATTTCCAAAACACCATCGATCTTTATGATAAAGATCCCGAAGCGGTGGGCTTTATGAAAAATTTGGTGGGTGAACAGATCACCGTCCGCACCATCAAGGATATGCACGAGGCGTTTGAAGCCGATATCCGCAAATCCTTCGGCAAGACCATTATGAAATGGGAAATCTGATTTTCCCAAAAACCAAATGATTCCACCCCCCGCGGCGCTGCCGCGGGGGGTGTTTTTTAGGATGGGGTGGAGAATACCGACCAGGGATTTATTGACAAATCTTCTTCATACCCTTATAATTTTTTCAGAACAAGGCAAAAAGGAGGAAGAAATGATGACAAAGAAGATACTTTGCGTTTTTCTTTGCTTGATTTTACTGTCGATGGCATTTCCTGTTTCTTTTCTTGCAGAGGAAAAAGAAGATATTCCCATTGACGCTGTCCATTTCCCGGATGAGTATTTCAGATTCTTTGTAGCAGACGAAGAGATCGACACCGATCAAGACGGATTTCTTTCTCGCGAAGAGATTGCGGCTGTGAAAGATTTTTATTTCCCCTCCAAAGGAATTTTTGATTTTACCGGTATCGAATATTTTACCGAAATCGAAACCTTTTGTTGTGTTACCAACTGGATAACAGAACTGGATGTGAGCAACAATAAAAAACTCAAAATTTTGGAATGCAATTGGAATGAAAGGCTGGAAACTTTGATTGTCGGAGAAAATGAAAATCTGGTGAAAATATCTGCTTTTATGACCAAATTAAAAAGCATTGATGTTTCCGGTTGCCCCAATTTAGAAGAATTGGCTTTGTATGACACAAACTTGAAAGACCTGGATGTGACCCAAAATACAAAATTGAGAAGAATCTTTCTTCATGGCATAGATGATCTGAAGGAAATCGATATTTCCAATTGTCCTTCTTTGATTCATTCTTACAAAGAAGGAATAAAAATATCGGATGCAGGGATTGTCGATTATTATGAGGAAATCGTAAACGGAGAACAAATGGCAATGTTCTCTGTTAACACAAGCTGCAAGGTGATAACCGAAAAACGACCCAAAGAGGAACCTTCTTCCAAACCGGTAGATGTTTCCAAGCCGACCGAAGTTTCTTCCAAACCGGTAGATGTTTCCAAGCCGACCGAAGTTTCTTCCAAACCGGTCGAGGTTTCCAAACCGACCGAAGTTTCTTCTGTTCCCAATGAGATATCGTCTGCCTACGCAGAAGTTTCTTCCGAAATCGAAATCAGTTCTGTGGAAATCAGTTCTGTTTCGGAGATTTCTTCCGCAGAAACGGAAATTTCTTCTGAAGCCACTTCTTTTGAAGAACCGGCCTCTTCTGTGAACGGAATACAAGAGCAGGGGAGCGTTTGGTGGTGGGCTGCAGGCGGTGTTCTGCTTGTTGTAGCTTGTGGCGTAGTGGCTTACCTCTTGATAAAAAAGTAAAAAACGCAAATGATTCTGATTACCCCCGCGGCGCCGCCGCGGGGGTTGTTTTTCAAAACAAAAAATGGATAAAATGATAAAATTGGGAACCATAAAAGAGAGCGTTGACATTTTTTCTCAATAGCGGTAAAATAGAAAAAGAGAAAAATTGAGTTGTCAACAATTTTTAAGAAGGAGAAACGTGATGGCGCTGAAAGCGGTATTTTTTGATCTGGACGGCACCCTTTTGCCCATGGATCAGGATTTGTTTTTGAAGGCCTATTTTCAAGGGCTCTGCAAGAAACTGGCGCCTTATGGCTATGAGCCGGAAGCGTTGGTCAAAGCCATTTGGGCAGGAACCGAAGCGATGATTCAAAATGATGGTAGACGCAGCAACGAGGCTGTTTTTTGGCAGAAGTTCTGCGCGATCTTTGGCAAAGAGGCGGCGGACGATGAGCCGATTTTTGCCGAATTTTATCAAAAGGAATTTCAAGAGATTCAGGCTGTCTGTGGGTATCATCCCAAAGCAAAAGAAACGGTGGAACTCTGCCGTGCCCTCGGGTTGCCTGTGATTTTGGCCACCAATCCCATTTTCCCGGCCATTGCCACCGAAAGCAGGCTCACCTGGGCCGGCCTGGAAAAAGAGGATTTCAAACTTATCACCACCTATGAAAATATTGGGTTTTCCAAGCCGAATCCCGCCTATTATGCCGAGCTTTTGGAACGTTTTGATCTGAAAGGGGAAGAGTGTCTGATGGTGGGAAATGATACCGGTGATGATCTGCCTGCCGGGCAGCTTGGAATGGAGGTTTTCATTTTAACCGATTGCCTGATCAACAAAAACAACATTTCATTGGATGAGATTCCAAACGGCGGCTTTGACGAACTGCAAAAGCGGATCAAAGAACTTGCCGGCAAAAAATCCGACTAAACAAAGAAACAGCCCCACCGTTCAGGCGGGGCTGTCTGTCTTTTTATCAGAGATAGAAGGTGTGGTAGAAGGTGTTCCCTTCGATTTCATCACTGTAATATTCGGTGAAGACCAAAGCAAAATCCACCGCGTCCAGCGGCAGTTCATATAAGAGGGT
>JAFQMB010000028.1 GCA_017421095.1 Oscillospiraceae bacterium | reverse complement strand
GAATCATTTTCATAGGTTTTCCTCCTGACGGCCGTTCACGGCCCTTCTGCAAAAGCAGAGAGCCGGAACTGCCACAGTTTCAGGTTCAGGGTCGGACTTTAGTCCATAAAGCCCTTGTAATAACGCATCATCATCTGGGATTCCAGCTGACGCATGGTTTCCAGTGCCACGCTCACCACGATCAGGATACTGGTACCGCCCAAGGAGATGTTCTCGTTTGTGATCAAAGAGAGCAGGATGGGCAGGATGGCCACCACAGAGAGGAAGAGAGCACCGATCAAAACGATGCGCTTGATCACTCTGTCGATATACGAAGAGGTGGGCTGACCGGGACGGATGCCGGGGATGGCACCGTTGTTTTTGCGGATGTTATTGGCGATTTCAACCGGATCATACTGTGTGAACACATAGAAATAGTTGAAGCCGATAATCAGCACAAAATAGAGGATGGCATAACCCCAGCTGTCGGCGGGATCAAAGAAGTCGAAGAAGCCTCTCCAGAAACCGTCTTTGATTGCATCGGGATTGCACCAGCTTTCGATCATGGAAGGAACAGAAAGGATGCTGGTGGCAAAGATCAGAGGCATCACGCCGCTCATGGAAACCTTGATGGGGAAGTTGGTGCTCTGACCGCCGTAAACCTTGCGGCCGACCACGCGCTTGGCGTACTGGACCGGGATTCGGCGTTCTGCATCGTTCACAAAAACGATGAAATAGAGCATCGCAAGGAAGAGGATGATCATGAAGGGGATATAGAAGATCTTGACGCCTTCGCCATTGACACCCTGGACCCACCAGCTCTCGAAGAGAGCGATCACGCTGGGAACGCGGGAAACAATACCGGCAAACAGGATCATGCTGATACCGTTACCGATGCCCTTTGCGTCGATGCGGTCGCCCAGCCAGACGATGACGGAAGAACCGGCCATCATCACCAGGACGATCACAGCGGCATAGAAGAGCTCGGAAGACTGGAAGCCCTTGCTTGTATCCACGAAGCGGGTGTCCAACACATCATAGGAGTTGCGCAGGATGGTGTAATAACCGACCCCCTGCATTGCGGCCAAACCAACCGTCACCCAACGGGTGATTTTGTTGATGACCTTGCGGCCCTCTTCGTCCTTGGAAAGGTTTTGCAGCTTGGTGAACGCGATGGTCAAAAGCTGCATAATAATGGAAGCGTTGATATAGGGGCTGATGCTCAAGCAGAGAATCGAGCCCTGAGAGAATGCGCCACCGGACAAAATGTCCAGATACCCGAGAAAACCGTTGTCTGTGACCGAGATCACGCCCGCCTGAATCATTTTCAGATCCAGGAAAGGAACGGTCAGCGCATTACCGACCCGGAAGATCAAAAGGATCAGCAGGGTATAAAGAATTTTTTTGCGAAGTTCGGGGGTTCTGAATGCGTTTTTTAATGCAGAAAACACCTTACTTCACCTCGGCCTTCCCGCCGGCTGCCTCGATTTTTTCCTTGGCAGTCTCGGTAAACTTGGCGGCAACAACCGTCAGTTTGCGGGTCACTTCGCCGTTACCCAGAATTTTCACACCGTCCAGCTGCTTTTTGATGAGGCCCTTGGCCTTCAGTGCTGCGGCATCCACCGTTGCACCATCTTCAAACACATCCAGAGCGGAGACATTCACGCAGGCATATTCCTTGGCGTAAATGTTGGTGAAGCCACGTTTGGGCAAACGACGCTGAAGGGGCATCTGACCGCCTTCAAAACCGGGACGGACACCGCCGCCGGAACGTGCATTCTGACCCTTGTGGCCTTTACCGGCAGTCTTACCGTTGCCGGAGCCGGCGCCTCTGCCCTTACGCTTTGCTTCTTTGACAGAGCCGGGAGCCGGAGAAAGCTCGTGGAGCTTCATATTGATACACCTCCCTGTGTTATGCTTCGGTCACTTCGACGAGATGGGAGATCTTAGCGATCTTACCCTTTGTGGCATCGTTTGCAGGCTGCACAGTAACCTTGCCGATCTTGCGCAGGCCCAACGATTCGGCGGTTGCAATCTGGTCTTTTTTGCAGCCGTTCAGACTCTTGACCAACTTGATGGTCAGTTTGCCGCTTGCTTTCTTCGCCATGATTGCACCTCCTTAACCAACGATTTCTTCCACCGACTTGCCGCGGATTGCAGCAACTTCTTCGGCGGTTCTCATGCTTTTCAGACCCTCGATGGTGGCCTTCACCACGTTCACAGGGTTGTTGGACCGCAGAGAATGGGTCCGGATGTCTTTGATGCCTGCCATTTCCAGAACAGCACGAACAGCGCCGCCGGCGATAACACCGGTACCGTTACCGGCAGACTTCAGCAGAACACGGCTGGCTCCGAATTTACCCACAGCATCGTGAGGGATGGTGGTGCCCTTCAGAGAAACCTTCACCAGGTTCTTCTTGGCGTCTTCGATGGCCTTGCGGATCGCGTCCGGAACTTCGCCGGCCTTGCCGATGCCGTAACCAACGGTGCCTTTACCGTCACCGATGACAACCAGTGCCTGCAGCTTCATGATTCGGCCGCCCTTGACGGTCTTCGAAACACGGCTCACAGCAACCAGTCTTTCCTGCATTTCTTCTTCGTGTGCAGGTGCGTTATACTTCGCCATATCGTTTCCCTCCTCCTTTGCTTAGAAATTCAGACCGTTCTCTCTGGCTGCTTCTGCCAGAGCCTGAACACGGCCGTGATAGATATAACCGCCGCGGTCAAAGACCACATCGGTGATCTTCTTTTCCTGAGCAGCTTTTGCGATCATTTCGCCAACCTTCTTGGCGCCCTCAATGTTGCCGCCGTTGCCTTCGAAGCCCTTCTCCACAGAAGAAGCAGCAGCCAGGGTGACACCGTTGGTATCGTCAATGATCTGTGCATAGATGTGTTTGCTGGAACGGAAAACGTTCAGACGGGGGCACTCGGGAGTGCCGGAAACCTTGGCCCGGACTCTCTTGTGTCTCTGAAGCCGCTTTGCATTTTTGTCAGCCTTGTTGACCATCCTCGGTTCACTCCTTTCAATTATTTCTTGCCGGCCGTGCCTTCCTTACGGATGATGACCTCGTCGGCATACTTAATACCCTTGCCCTTATAAGGTTCGGGCTTGCGGACCTTGCGGACCTCGGCAGCGAACTGACCGACGACCTGTTTATCGGTGCCGCTGATGGTGATCTTGTTGGTGCCGGCCACTTCGACCGTCAGGCCTTCGGTGGGAACCATCACCACGGGGTTGGAATAACCAACGTTCAGCACCAGATTCTTACCGTCCATGCTGGCACGGTAACCGACGCCGTTCACTTCCAGTTCCTTTTTGAAACCTTCGGAAACGCCCACCACCATATTGTTGATGAGGGTGCGGGTCAAACCGTGCATGGAGCGATGTTCTTTGTTATCGGTGGGGCGTTCCACGATGATCGTGTTGTCTTCCACCTTGATGTTCATGGCGGGGTTGAAAGCCTGGCTGGCAGAACCCTTGGCGCCCTTGACGGTCACCATGTTGCCTTCGACCTGGACTTCCACACCGGCAGGAATCACGATGGGCATTTTACCAATTCTCGACATCTCTTTCGCCCTCCCTTACCACACAAAGGCGAGGACTTCGCCGCCCACATTCAGCTCTCTGGCCTTCTTATCGGTCATCAAGCCCTTGTTGGTGGACAGGATTGCGATACCCAGGCCCTTGAGAACCTTGGGAATATCCTCACAGTTGGTATAGATTCGGAGACCGGGCTTGGAAACTCTCTTCAGCCCCTGGATAACTCCGGTCTTGTTTGCGCCGTACTTCAGGGTGATATGAATCATACCCTGTTTTTGATCTTCGATCACCTGAAAGCTCTTGATATATCCCTCGTCCAGCAGGATCTGTGCCAGAGCGACCTTCATCTTGGAAGCGGGAACATCCACGGTATCGTGCTTCGCATTGCTGGCGTTGCGGATCCGGGTGAGCATATCGGCAATGGTATCGGTGATTTGCATACCGTTAACCTCCTTTTGCTTCGTTGTTTACCAGCTAGCCTTTTTCACGCCCGGGATCTGACCTTTATAAGCCAGTTCTCTGAAGCAGATACGGCAGATGCCGTATTTCCGGAGATAGGCGTGAGGTCTTCCGCAGATCTTGCAGCGGTTATAAGCTCTGGTGGAATACTTGGCCGGTCTCTGCTGCCGGACCTTCATAGAAGTTTTTGCCACAATCTCTCCTCCTTTTATTTCGCGAAGGGAGCGCCCATCAGAGTGAGCAGCTCACGAGCTTCTTCATCGGTCTTTGCGGTGGTGATGAAGCAGATGTCCATCCCCCGGATCTTATCGATCTTATCATAATGAATTTCAGGGAAGATCAGCTGTTCCTTCACACCGGTAGCATAGTTGCCACGGCCGTCAAAGGAGTTGGGATTGATGCCGCGGAAGTCGCGCACACGGGGCAGAGCCACGTTGAAGAAACGATCCAGGAATTCATACATCCGTTCGCCTCTCAGGGTGACCTTTGCGCCGATGTTCATGCCCTCACGGAGCTTGAAGTTAGCGACAGACTTCTTCGCCTTGCAGGCGATGGGTTTCTGACCGGTGATAATGGCCAGATCGTTCATAACAGCTTCCAGCACCTTGGCGTTATCCTTGGCTTCGCCGCAAGCGACGTTGACCACGATTTTGTCCAGGCGGGGAATCTGCATGGGGCTCTTATAACCGAACTTCTTCATCAGCGCAGGAGCCACTTCGCTGACATAAAAATCTTTCATTCTTGCCATTCGAAATTTCCTCCTCGCTCTTAATAGGCCTTGCCGCAGTGTTTGCAGACACGCTGCTTTTCCTGCTTACCGTCTTTTCCCTCGACGAACTTGTAGGCGGGACGGGTGGGTTCTTTGCAGGCAGGGCAAACCGCCATCACCTTGCAGGCATAGATGGGGGCTTCCGCCTTGACCAGACCACCGGGCTCGCCGGCTCTGCGGGGACGGACATGCTTGGTCACCAGGTTGATGCCTTCGACGATGACCTTGCCTTCTTTGGGGCTGACAGCCACAACGGTGCCCACCTTACGCTTGGGAGCCTTGTCGCTCTTGCCTTCGGAAGTTTCGTATTTGTCTTGATATTTGCCGGTCAGAAGGATGACCTTGTCACCCTTTTTCACATGGAGTGTATTCATTCTTCTTCGCTCCTCTCTTACAGCACTTCAGGAGCGAGAGACAGGATTTTCATATACTCCTTGTCACGCAGCTCTCTTGCTACCGGCCCAAAGATACGAGTACCCTTGGGGTTTTTGTCTTCGTTGATGATGACCGCGGCATTGTCGTCGAAGCGGATATAGGTGCCGTCAGCACGACGGACGCCCTTTGCGCTACGCACGATCACGGCCTTGACCACATCGCCTTTTTTCACAGCGCCGCCGGGAGTTGCCTTCTTCACGGAAGCAACCACCACGTCGCCGATATTGGCATACCGTCTGCGGGTGCCGCCCAGAACGCGGATGCACATAAGTTCCTTTGCACCGCTGTTATCGGCAACCTTCAGGTAAGTTTGCATCTGGATCACAGCCAGTTCCTCCTTCCGATTGGGAATGTTCATACCCTGCGATTTTCACAGGAGGGAACACGCCCTTTAAGGTTTCCTTATTTTGCCTTTTCGATGATTTCGACCAGTCTCCAACGCTTATCTTTGGAAATGGGACGGGTCTCCATAACGGACACGCGGTCACCCACGCCACATTCATTGTTTTCGTCGTGGACCTTGATCTTCACAGTCCGCTTCACGATCTTACCATAAAGGGGGTGCCGCATATTGTCTTCGATGGCGACCACACAAGTCTTATCCATCTTATCGCTGACAACGCGACCGGTTCTTGTCTTTCTCAGATTTCTTTCCATAACCTTTTATCCTCCCTTCCCTTATTCGGCAGCCAGTTCCCGCTTGCGCTGTTCGGTCTTGATCCGGGCGATCTCTCTGCGGACCTCGCGAATGCGAACGGGGTTTTCGAGCTGGTTGATGGTGTTCTGGAACCGGAGGTTAAAGAGCGACTTGGAAAGGTCTTTCAACTGATCGTTCAGTTCCACATCAGAAAGATTCTTGATCTCTTTGGTGTTCTTGCTCATTCTTCATCGCCCTCCGTTTCTTCCTGATTTTTCACAACAAATTTGCACTTGATGGGCAGCTTGTGAGCAGCCAGACGCATGGCTTCTCTTGCGGTCTCTTCCGAAACGCCGCCGATTTCGAACATGATGCGGCCGGGTTTGACCACGCTCACCCAATATTCCGGACTACCTTTACCGGAACCCATGCGGGTTTCAGCAGGCTTCTGAGTGATGGGCTTATCGGGGAAGATCTTGATCCACACCTGACCGCCACGCTTGATATAACGGGTCATAGCGATACGGGCAGCCTCGATCTGGTTGCTCTTGATCCAAGCGGGTTCCAGAGCCTGCAGACCAAACTGGCCGTAAGTGATGGTGTTACCGCGAGTGGCCTTGCCCTTCAGGCGGCCTCTCTGCTGTCTGCGGTATTTAACTCTCTTAAGCAGAAGCATTCCGGTTTCCTCCTTCCCGACGGGGGCGGCGAGGACGACGACGATCGTCGAACTTGCGCTCGGGTTCGGCGGCAGCCTTCTGGCCGGGCAGAACCTCACCCTTATAGATCCACACCTTCACACCGATGCGGCCATAGGTGGTCTTGGCTTCGGCAAAACCGTAGTCAATGTCGGCACGCAGGGTCTGAAGCGGAATCGTTCCTTCATGATACTGTTCACTTCTTGCGATCTCAGCGCCGCCCAGACGGCCGGAGACCATGGTCTTAATACCCTTCACGCCCATGCGCATAGCGCGGCCCATGACCTGCTTCATAGCGCGACGGAAGGAGATACGACGCTCCAGCTGAGAAGCGATGTTTTCGGCAACCAGCTGAGCATTGGTGTCGGGATTGCGAACCTCGACAATGTTCAGAGAAACGCTCTTGCCGCCGGTGATCTTTTCGCAGGCAGCCTTGAGCTTTTCGATCTCTGCGCCGCCCTTGCCGATGGCAACACCGGGCTTGGCACAGTAGACATTCACGCGCACGCGGTCGCCCGCACGCTCGATTTCGATCTTCGGAACGCCGGCGTCGTAAAGCTTCGCCTTGAGCATTTTCCGGATATTATAGTCCTCAACGATCAGGTCGCCGAAAGCGTTGTCTTTGACAAACCAACGGGAATCCCAGTCTTTGATGACGCCCACACGGATGCCGTGCGGATTAACTTTCTGGCCCATGAGTTTACCTCCTCTTTCGACTTATTCCTTTTCTTTCACCACGAGGGTGATGTGGCTGGTGCGCTTCATGATGCGATAAGCACGACCCTTACCCATGGGGCGGATCCGCTTCAGGGTCGGCCCGGGGCAAACGAAGCACTCAGAAACATAAAGTGCATCCTTATCCATGTTGTGATTGTGTTCTGCATTGGCAACAGCCGAATTGAGGAGCTTCAAAAGCGGTTCGCAGGCAGACTTGGGAGTGTGCAGCAGAATCGCCTTGGCCTTATCGGCCGGCTGGTTGCGGATGAGATCCAGAACGATCTGAACTTTTCTGGGAGAAATGCGAAGATTTCTCAGATATGCTCTTGCTTCCATTGGAAAACTTCCTCCTTTCGGGATTATTTGCCTTTCTTAGAGCCGGCGTGGCCCTTGAAGGTACGGGTGGGTGCGAACTCACCCAGTTTGTGTCCGACCATATCTTCGGTGACATACACCGGGATGTGCTTTCTGCCATCATGGACGGCGATGGTGTGTCCCACGAAATCGGGGAAAATGGTGGAGGAGCGGCTCCAGGTTTTCAAAACCCGCTTTTCGCCGGCCTCGTTCATCGCCTTGATCCGTTTCAAAAGAACCTCCTGGACATAGGGGCCCTTCTTAACGCTTCTTCCCATATTCAATAGCCTCCTTTCCGATCTGCGGCTTATTTCTCGTTGCGGCGTTTCACAATGAACTTGCTGCTCGCCTTTTTGGTGTTACGGGTCTTCAGGCCCAGAGCAGGCTTGCCCCAGGGAGTGCAGGGACCGGGACGACCGATGGGAGATCTGCCCTCACCACCGCCGTGGGGGTGGTCGTTGGGGTTCATCACAGAACCGCGAACGGTGGGACGGATGCCCATATGACGGGTACGACCGGCCTTACCGACCTTCACATTTTCAGAGTCGATATTGGAGACCTGGCCGATGGTGGCCATGCAGTTCACAGGAACTCTGCGCAGTTCGGAAGAGGGGAGACGCAGCAGCGCCAGGCCGCCTTCCTTTGCCATGAGCTGAGCCATGATGCCGGCGCTGCGGGCGAGCTGAGCGCCCTTGCCGGGATAAAGCTCGATGTTGTGGATATAGGTACCCACAGGGATGTTGGTCAGGGGCAGCGCGTTGCCGGGCTTAATGTCGGCATCGGGGCCGGAGACCACCACATCGCCCACCTTCAGGTTGTGGGGAGCGATGATATAACGCTTTTCGCCATCTTCATACTGAACCAGAGCGATGAAAGCGGTGCGGTTGGGATCGTATTCCAGAGTCAGAACCGTTGCGGGGATGCCGAACTTATCTCTCTTGAAATCGATCACACGATACTTCTGACGGTTGCCGTCGCCGTGATGACGGACGGTGATGCGGCCGGTGTTGTTGCGGCCGGAGTGCTTCTTAATAGGCTCAAGAAGGCTTTTCTCCGGTGCCACCTTGGAAAGCCCGCTGTAGTCGGTGGTGGTCATACCACGGCGACCGGGGGTCGTAGGCTTATAAACTTTGATGGCCATTTGGTTTCACTCCTTCAAATTCTGTTGGTTTTGCGAAGACGCCGTGCGTTTGCGTCTCCATACTTTCCGGCTTCTTTTTCAAGAAGCGGCAGGCATTCTTACTGCATGCTCTCGAAGAATTCGATCCCCTTGGAATCCTGAGTCAGGGTCACAACGGCTTTCTTCCAGGCGGAAGTGTGGCCGATGGGGGTACGATAGTTGCGTCTTCTGGCGACGCCGCGCACATTCACAATGTTCACCTTGACCACCTTGTTGCCTTCGAACTTTTCTTCGACGGCCTTGGCGATCTCGATCTTATTGGCGTTCTTGGCGACCTTGAAAGTATATTTCTTTTCGGCCACGCCTCTCATGCTCTTCTCGGTGATGATGGGAGCGACGATGATCTGCTCGGGAGTCTTCATTTCGCGTAAACCTCCTCCAGCTGTTTTGCGGCGCCCTGAACCATCACGAAACGGTTGCAGTTCAGAATGTCATAAACATTCAGAGTGTTGACCAGACTGGTCTTCACACCGGGGATATTGCGGGCGCTGTTGATCAGATTCTTTTCGTTGCTTTCCAGCAGGATCAGGGTCTTGCCGTCGGCTTCAAGAGCCTTGAGCATATTGACCACAGTCTTGGTGGAGAAGCCATCGATGGTCAGCTTATCCAGCACGATGAGCTCGTTTTCCTGAGCCTTGCTGCTCAGAGCGCTCAGAAGAGCCAGACGGCGAACCTTCTTATTGAGGGAATAACGATAATCGCGGGGCTTGGGGCCGAGAGCGATACCGCCATGAGTCCACTGGGGAGCGCGGGT
Source organism: Oscillospiraceae bacterium (assembly GCA_017421095.1). Classification (GTDB taxonomy): domain Bacteria; phylum Bacillota; class Clostridia; order Oscillospirales; family Ruminococcaceae; genus RGIG1943. The sequence goes on along the minus strand of JAFQMB010000028.1, from coordinate 10,062 downwards.
AGAACCCTGACGGGCGTTACCGGTGCCCTTCTGTCTCCAAGGCTTGCGGCCGCCGCCGGAAACCTCGCTTCTGGTTTTGGTGGACTGGGTGCCCTGACGCTGGTTGGCCAGATAGTTGACCACCGCAGCATGCATGACGTCTTTGTTGGGTTCGATACCGAAGATGGCATCGTTCAGTTCCATCGTGCCGACCTTGTTGCCGGCCATATCCATCACATTCACATTGGCCATGGTTGTTTCCTCCTCTCGTCCGTGTTATGCCTTGATCGCATTAGAGATGACCACAACGCCCTTTTTGGGACCGGGAATTGCACCTCTGATCGCGATCAGATCGTTCTCGACATCCACCTTCACAACGTCCAGATTCTGGATGGTGACGGTTTCGTTGCCCATGTGTCCGGGAAGGCCTTTGCCTTTATAGACACGAGAGGGGCTGGAGCAGGCGCCCATAGAGCCGGCATGACGATGCACAGGACCGGTACCGTGGGTTTCCTTCAAGCGGGCATAGCCAAAGCGCTTCACAGTGCCCTGATAGCCTTTACCCTTGCTGGTGCCGCGAACGTCAACCTTTTCGCCGGCGGCGAAAATGTCAGCCTTCAGAATGTCACCCACATTGACAGCGTCGATGTCTTCCAAGCGGAATTCTTTCAGAACTCTCTTGTAAGCCACGCCGGCCTTGTCAAAATGGCCCTTCAGGGGCTTGTTCACGTTTTTGGAGCTCATGTCACCATAGCCCACCTGGATGGCCTGATAGCCATCGTTTTCGACAGTCTTCTTCTGGACCACCACGCAGGGACCGGCCTGAACCAGGGTCACGGGGATCACAGTGCCGTTTTCGTCGAAGATCTGGGTCATACCCACTTTACGGCCGATGATTGCCTTTTTCACTTTCGTTTACCTCCTTTGGTTATTGGTTGATCCCATCGGATCAACTTGACCTTTTGCGGCTGATGACAGCTTCTGCTGCCTGTGAGGTCGCCGCAGACCTCGCAATCGGGTTTTGAGTCAGAGTCTTTTTCGCTCTGCCTTTGTCTTGAAACTCTTTTTGAAAGCAGTCAGCCTTTCGGCTCTTTCTTTCAGAGAAGCTGTTGTTTACAGCTTGAGTTCGATGTCGACACCGGCGGGAACTTCCAGACCCTTCAGGGCTTCCACGGTCTTTTCGGACGGCTTGATGACGTCGATCAGACGCTTGTGGGTGGCCATTTCGAACTGTTCACGGCTGTCCTTATACTTATGGACGGCACGCAGAATGGTCACAACTTCTTTTTCGGTGGGAAGCGGCACAGGACCGGAAACCTTGGCACCGGTGCGGGTGACGGTTTCAACGATCTTGGCTGCGCAAGCATCCACCAAGCTGTGGTCATAGCTCTTCAATCTGACTCTGATTTTTTCCTTGACTGCCATGATAAATCGCCTCCTGAATGACATTGGGGACATTTGTTTTTCGCCTGCCCGGTCGCTTTTAATAGATCACACTCTGCCGAGTGTTCCGAGCCTGCCCTCATAAAAAAAGCGGGGCTTTTTTCAAGGGCCCGGCATCTGGATCTCAAAAGCGTTTCCGCAGCGTCAGCGTTTGTCGCCCGGTTTAAAATCGGACATACTCCACGAAAATTACCTGCTTTTTTCAGCAGCAACCTCTCGCTTCATCGCATATCTTGGCCCAAAATGAGCCTCTCGCAGTCACGCTTGACTATTTTACCGAATTTGATAAGAAATTGCAACCCCCAGAAACAAATTATAACAAAAATATTTCACGATCTTTTGAGATGTTTTTTGTGTACTATGCACAATGGAATGGCAAATTTGGCCGGTTGTGTGCCGTTTTTTCAAGATTTGGCTCCTTTTTTTGCTTCTTTTTTCAATCTTTTTTGTTCTTTTGCCCCATTTGTGGTATGATTGGGGTGACATTTTTCCTTTTTCTTTCAAAATTTCTTTCCAAAGGAGCCTGTTATGAAGATTTTGATCACCGGATTTGAGCCTTTTGGCGGCGAAGAACAAAACCCCTCTGCGCTGCTTTTGGAGAAACTGCCCAAAAAATTGAAAAGCGCTCTTCTTTCCACCGCCCTGTTACCCGTTTCTTTTCAGAAGGTGAGAGAAGAGATTCTTCGGCTGTTGGAAGAAGAAAAGCCCGATGTGGTGATCTGTCTTGGGCAGGCGGGCGGCCGGGATCGGATCACCCCTGAACGGGTGGCAATCAATCTGATGGACACAGAATCCCCGGACAACGACGGTTTCGCCCCTTCGGAAGAACCCATCGACCCCCTTGGGCCCAACGCCCTCTTTTCCAACCTGCCAAACAAGGCCCTTGTTGCCGCCGCAAAAGAACAGAACCTGCCGGTGGCCCTTTCCAATACCGCCGGAACGTTTGTCTGCAACTATCTCTTATACACCCTGCTCCGCCTGGCAGAAACCCAATCGCCTCCGCTTCGCTGTGGCTTTTTTCATCTGCCCTATCTGCCCGAACAGACAGAAGACAAAAAACCGGGAACGCCCTCTCTTTCTTTGGAAGAGATGGAAACTTCTCTTTTGCAGATGCTGGCCATCCTGGAAAATCTTTTGTGACTCCAACAAAATACCGCCCCTGCTTTCTTGGCAGAGGCGGTTTCTTTTTGCTGTTTTTATTTTTTGGGCTCAAATCCTTCAAAAATGATGTTGTCCACCTTTTTGGCCAGTTTGTCTGCCGATTCCTGATCCGGCACCGTCCAGGCAAACAGAACCCCGTGAAGACTTCGGATGGAAGAGGGCTCGTATCTGCCCACCCCCCGATAATCATAGGCAACAAAGTGAGGTCTGCTGATCACATTCACCAAAAGATGGGTCATAGCAAAGCGAACAGCCCAGCCCAGGCCCGCTTCTTTTCGCTTTAAGAAATCTGCCGAAAGCTGACCCCGCAGCACCTTTGGCGCATATTTTTTGAACCAGGCCACAGAGAGGGGATGAAATGCCTGAACCGCATAACGGCCCCGATAACGGCAGAGCTGTTCGAAGGCTTTTTCTTCGATTCCCATCTTTCCGTTGCCTTTGAATTCGATCAGAAGGCTCACTCTGCCATCCACCAGCTGCAAAAGTTCTTCCAGCGTGGGAATCTGTTCCCCGGTGCCGGCAAGACGCAGATTTTTGATCTCTTCCAAGGTCATATCCTTCACATGACCTTCCACTCCACACATTCTTTTGGTGTCACCGTCATGGAAGCAGACCGGAACGCCATCCTTGGAACACCAAAGGTCGGTTTCAATGTTATATCCCTTTTCGATGGCCTGCCGAAAGGCTTTCATCGAATTTTCCGGATCGTTTTTGGTGCGATCGTGATACCCCCGATGGGCAATGGGAGCATAAAGCAGGCAATCCAATTCGTGGTTTTTCAGTTTGGTGGGACGAATCATAAAAAACAAAATCAGATAAAGCCCGCTGATCACCAACAGCAAAATCACAAGAACCATGGCAATATAATCCATTGCAAAAACCTCTTTTCCTTATCCCAAGAAATCCTTTTCATCCAGCGGCAGATAGGGAACGGCATTGAGCATCATATCCCCACGCACACCGCTTTGATATTCATAATAGGCCTGGGCGCCGATCATAGCCGCATTATCCCCACACAAAGAAAGTTCGGGCAGATAAAGATATTTTCCCCGGCGTTTTGCCCCCCGCAGCAGCGCGCTGCGCAAAAACGAGTTGGCGCTCACACCGCCGGCCACCGCTAAAATCTCGTCACCCGTTTCTTTCGCGGCGGCATAAAACTTCTGTGAAAGGATGGAAGCCACCGTTCCGCAAAAGCTGGCCGCAAGGGAAGGAGCATCCAACTCTTCCCCCACCTGTTTGGCGTGATGGGCCAGATTGATCACCGCCGTCTTCAAGCCCGAAAAACTGAAATCATACCCCGGAATGTTGGGAATGGGCAGGGCATAGGCCGTCTTATCTCCGCCTTTTGCCAGTTCATCCAGTTTTGCACCGCCGGGATAGGGAAGCCCCAACACCCGCGCCGCCTTATCAAAGGCCTCGCCGGCCGCATCATCTCTTGTTTGGCCCAAAATCTCAAAATCGGTGTAATCCTTCACCCGGACAATCTGGGTGTTGCCCCCCGAAACCACAAGGCAAAGAAAGGGCGGTTTGAGATCGGGGTGGGTGAGATAGTTGGCCGCAATATGTCCCCGCAGATGATGCACCGGGATCAGCGGCTTATTTTCTCTCAAGGCCAGCGCCTTGGCAAAATTCACGCCCACCAAAAGCGGTCCCACCAAACCGGGGGCATAGGTCACCGCAATGGCATCCACCTCGGAAAGGGTCATATCTGCATCAGCCAGCGCCTTTTTTGTCACCGACAGAATGCTTTCGGTGTGGAGTCGGGAGGCAATTTCCGGTACCACACCGCCGTATTCCTTGTGGATCTCAATCTGGGTGGCCACCACATTGGAAAGAATCTTTCTTCCGTCTTCAATCACCGCCGCTGCCGTTTCATCACAGCTGGATTCCAGCGCCAGAATTCGCACAAAAAACACATCCCTTCTCTCCGCCGAGGGACAATTCCATCAAAACCGCATCCTCTTTGGGGTTGTCATAATAATCTTTCCGTCTTCCGATCTCACAAAAACCCAGCTTCTCATAAAGCCGCCGCGCCGGAAGATTGGAGCGTCTGACCTCCAGTTGCAAGCTCTCCACTTCCATCTCTTGCAAAAGAGCGAGCGCTTCTTTCAACATTTTTTCGCCGATGCCGCCGCCTCTTGCCTCGGGGGACACCGCAATGCTCAAAAGATCGGCAGAAGGAGGCAGGGTGGGATAAAGCCCCAGTACCAGATGACCCAAAAGGGTTTCGTCGTTTTGGCAGACGAGAATTCGATGAAAGGTTTGATCTGCCAGGGCAGACACCAGATGTTCTTTTTTCATGGGAAGGGAAAAACAGGCCGCCTCCAAAGAAGCAATGGCCGTCAAATCCGCCTCGTTGGCAGGGCGAATCTTCTGATTGTTTTGCATCATTCTCTTTTCCCCTCCTTTTTCTTTTCTCAACCCTCTTTGGCTTCAAACCAGTTTGTTCCGCAGTTTGCCTCCGCCAAAAGGGGCACCCGCAGAGAAACCGCGCCTTCCATTTCCCGGCGCAGGATCTCGGCAGCCTTTTCTGCCTCCTGTTCTTTGCATTCCACAATGAGTTCGTCGTGGACCTGCAAAATCAATCGGGCTTCGGGCAGTTCACTTTTAAGAGCCGCGGCCACCTTGACCATGGCGATCTTGATGATGTCTGCCGCCGTTCCCTGAATGGGGCTGTTTCGGGCGATGCGTTCGGCCATGGCCTTTTGCACCTTGTTGGTCACCCGCAGTTCGGGGATGGGGCGCAGTCTGCCGAACATGGTTTTGGAATGCCCGCTTTCTTCCGCCTCTTTCACCGCCCGGTCCATAAAAGCCTTGACCCCGGGATAACTTTCAAAATAACGATCGATATAATTTTTGGCCTCTTTCATGGAAACATGGATTTCATTTGCCAATCGGAAGGCTCCCATTCCGTAAACAATGCCGAAATTCACCGCCTTGGCCTGACGCCTCCGTTCCGAAGTGACAAACTCTTCGGGCACATGGAAGACCTGCATGGCGGTTTTGGTATGAATATCGCCGTTTTCACTAAAAATGCGGCACATCACCGGATCTTCGGAAAGATGGGCCAACACCCGCAGTTCGATCTGGGAATAGTCGGCATCCACCAAAACACACCCCTCTTTTGCCACAAAGAAGCGGCGGATCTCTCTGCCTCTTTGGGTTCGAACCGGGATGTTTTGCAGATTGGGGTTCTGGCTGCTGATTCGGCCGGTTCTGGTTTCGGTTTGGACAAAACTGGTGTGAATCCGCCCGTTTTCATCCGCCAGTTCCGCAAGGGGGGCGGTATAGGTGCTGCGCAGTTTGGTCAGCTGGCGATGTTCCAGCAAAAGGGAAGCGATGGGATGCTTGTCTGCCAATTCTTCCAACACCTCGGCGTTGGTGGAATAGCCGGTCTTGGTCTTTTTTCCCGTGGGCAGGCGCAATTCCTCAAACAACACCTCGCCCAGTTGTTTGGGGCTGGTGATGGTAAAGCGTCTGCCTGCCATAAGATAGATCTGTTCTTCCAACGAAGCAATATCCCGATCCAGTTCCCGTTGATAGGTTCCGATTCGGGCAATATCTACCCCAAATCCCGCAGACTCCATTTCGGCCAACACATAAGAAAGGGGCCGTTCTATCTCTTCATACAGATTTCTTTGCCCGCTTTCATCCAGCTTTCTTCTGGCATCCGGAAGTGCAGCCGAAACTGCCGCCGCCAGATGGGCAGAAAAGGCGGTTTCCTCTTTGGGCAGACTGACCCCGGCCTCTTCCACAAACCGATCCGCCGGATACCCCGAGGCCACCGGATTTTGCAGATAGGCCATCAAAAGCAGATCATCACAGGCTTCCGGCAGATTGCCGCCCAGTTTTTCAACCTGATGCCACAAGTTTTTCAGATCATAACAGGCAAATCTTCTGCGTCTCGAAAGACCGCGCAAAAAGCCGGGCCCATCGGTCAGATAATAACGGCCTGCCGCTGCAAAGGCGCCCACAACCGCCTCTTCCGCTTCCTGCAAGCTGATGCCCACACATTCGCCCTCGGGCAGTTGTTTCCAAAAGGTTTCCTCGCCGCAGGGCTGATAGGTTTCCACGTGGCGTATTTCACCCTCGGGATGCAAACTCACCCCCAGTTTGTCATACATGGAATAGAGTTCCAGTTTTTTCAAAAGGGCGGCCGCCTCCAACTGATCCACCGGCCCTCTGTTCAGTGCTGCCGGCACACAGTCGATGGGGGCCTCTTTGGAAATGGTGGCAAGTTGCAGGGAAAGATAGGCGGTTTCCTTGTGTTCGGTGAGCAGTTCTTTTTGTCTGGGGGGGATGGAAGCATCCGACAGATTTTCATAAACTCCGTCCAGGCTGCCGAATTTTCCGATCAGTTTCAAAGCACCCTTTTCGCCGATGCCTGCCACCCCGGGAATGTTATCCGACGTATCGCCCATAATGGCTTTCACCTGAATCATCTGAACAGGTTCCACCCCATAATGTTCCCGGATATAGGCCTTGTCGACCAGCGTTTCCGCCTTGCCGGCCAAATGCACCCGCACCGAATCCGAAACCAACTGAAAACTATCCCGGTCGCCCGTTGCGATGACACATTTTTCGCCGCTTTGCTCACAGGCGTTTGCCAGGGTTCCCAAAAGGTCATCCGCCTCAAACCCTTCAACCCCCAACACCGGATAGCCCAGGGCGATCAACAGTTCTTTCATCAGCGGCAGCTGGGTGGCAAGATCTTCGGGCATTCCTTTGCGGTTGCCCTTATAATTGGGAAAGAGGGTGTTGCGGAAGGTTTTCTTTGCCACATCAAAGCAAACCACCACCCGATCGGGGATATATTCCTTTTCCAGTTTGCGCAGGATGTTCAAGAACCCGAAAATGGCGTTGGTGGGAATCCCCTCTTTGGTGGTCAAAGGACGCACCCCATAAAACGCCCGGTTGAGCAGACTGTTTCCGTCAATGGCCAGCAGCAGCATGAAAATCCTCCTCTTGTTTTACAACGAAAAATGGGCTATAATGATTTTCGGAAGCAAATTCTTCCGCAAAAATCTTCATCGATATTCTATTATACCACAGGGAAGTGTTATTTTGGAATCTTTTTTCCGTTTGGGAAAAATAAAAATCCGTCGCACCGCCGCCCTTGCCCCCATGGCAGGGGTGACCGACCGCGCCTTTCGGACCCTTTGCAAGGAACAGGGGGCCTCTTTGCTCACCGGCGAGATGGCCTCTTCCACCGCTCTGGTGTTGGGAGATCAGAAAACCGCCCAGTATTTACAGGTGGATGATCCGCTGCGGCCTATGGGAGTGCAGCTGTTTGGGCACGATCCGCAGATTGTGGAACGGAGCATTCAAAAGGTGTTGCCCTTTGCTCCGGATTTCATTGATTTGAATATGGGCTGTCCTGCCCCCAAGGTTACCGGGCCGGGTGCCGGCAGTGCCCTGATGAAAGACCCCAAAAAGGCAGAAGAGATGGTCAGGCTGGCCGTCAAGGCTTCGCCAATCCCTGTCACGGTGAAAATGCGCCTTGGTTGGGAGGAAAAATCCGGGGCGTTGGATTTTGCCAAACGCATGGCAGACGCCGGAGCCGCGATGCTTTGTGTCCACGGCAGAACCAGACAAGAGATGTATTCCGGAAGAGCCGATTGGGAAAGCATCGCCAAAATCAAAGCGGCTGTTTCTGTTCCCGTGGTGGGTAACGGCGATATCACCAGCGCAAAAGAGGCTCTGGCCCGTTATAAAGAAACGGGGGTTGATCTGGTGGCGGTGGGAAGAGGGGCCCGTTCCAACCCCTTCCTTTTTTCCCGAATCGAAGAATATTTCACCACCGGAAAACTCTCTGCCCCGGCAAACGGATCCGACCGGGCCGACCTGCTCCTTCGGCTTTATCATCTGATGTGTGAGGACCGTCCTGCCTGGCTGGCTATGCGGGAATTACGCAAATTCGCCGCCTGGTTTTTGAGCGGCATGGTGGGGGCGCCCAAGATGCGCGCCAAAGCTCACACCCTGGAAACAGAAGACGATCTCTCTTTCTTTTTGGATACTCTGCGCTCGATGCAGCTTTCGGCCGAGTTTTTGAAAGAAGAATGCTGATTTTTTCAAACAGACACCTCTCCCTTCGGGAGGGGTGTTTTCCATTCTCCCTGTTCTCTCCAAAGAAGGCAGAAAATGCCACTCACTTTAAGAACTTGTTTTCTTTTTCAGACAAACATATTTCCCCCTTTTTCTTCATACTCATAAAAAGAAAAAAGGGAGGGGAGAATATTGCGCATTTTAACCATCAAACTGGAAAAAGGGCGGATCATCGGGGTGCTTTGGCTGCTGTTGGCCCTGGTTCTGCTCACTGTCGGGGTGTTTACACTGCCCACCCATCTGGAGGCCAAAAGCGTTTCGGGCAATCTGCTTGCCGCCGCAGACGAAAGCCAACGGCAGGCCTTTTTTGCCTCTTATGGCTGGCTGGTGAGCGAACGGCCGGTGGCGGTGGCAGAAAAAGAGGTGCCCACCCGATTGGAAGGGGAGGCGCTGGATTTTGAAGCCATGCAGAAAGAGGCCGGTCTTTCCATTGCCCCTTGTCTGGGTTCCAGAATCAAGGCCTATACCTATTCGGTTTCGGATCACCCCACCGGTCGGGGAGATATTTTTGCCACTCTTTGGGTCTTGAACGGTCGGGCGGTGGCAGGATATCTTTCCCTCGGACAGGAAGAGGGTGCCTTGATGCACAGCCTTTCCTGGCGAGGAGATCCGATTGCCGCCGGCGGCGAGGTTTCCTCTTCTTCGAAAGAGGAAAAGCCGGTTTATACCGAAACCGATTATCCCGCCGATTGATCCAAGAAAAAGTCTCTTTTGTCTTCCGACAAAAGGGGCCTTTTTGTCATATCCGATCCTTACGGAGCGGATATCATATTGCGCAAGCGATATCATTGAATCACGGAACAATTTGTGCTATAATCCATTCGACAAACTTGCATTTGACGCTATTCATCGCCTAAGGCGTTGTAATAAATACAGTTAAGAAAGGATGATTATTTATGATGAAGTGTTTTATTGGTGTATGGAGGATGCACAGTAAATAATCCTCCAAAACTAATTAAGGAGGACATAGAATGACATTAGAAACATTACTACCTCAATTGAAGTTTAATTCCGTTATTGAAGATGCAGTAAAGCAAAAAATTATTAAAAGTAGGCGGCAAATCGAAGTAATCGCAGAAACAGCCTATAACAGTGACAATTTTGCTTTTCCGCTATGCAAGCGAATGCCGCTAACCCGTTTAGTGGTAGTTGTATATCTCTTATCGCAAAAGTATGCAGAATATAAAGCCATTGGCGTAACAGATGAAATTATTTTGGATACTTTTAGAGATGTTTCTCTCCGAGCAAATTTGTACTATAAACAGTATGGTAAAATTGGCATTTCCAAAGATGATGTTATTTGGTTTCGCCACATTATGAATGTGCATATATTCAAAATAGGGGTATTGCAATACCAAACATTCAATATGATTT
>JAFQMB010000004.1 GCA_017421095.1 Oscillospiraceae bacterium | reverse complement strand
TTTTTTGAAAAGCAGCGTTTTCAGGTTTTGCAGGGTATCGGTGTGGCTCATGCCCACAACACCGTAACAATCCTGAATGGCGTCACTCACCAGATCCAGAAAGAAATTTTCCGTCACGAGCACGCTGCCCATCGTCGTCTGCTTTTTGACCATAACCATCATTCCTTTCCGTGGGGAATTCTTCTGCATTGGGCTCTGTTTTCCTCTCAAAAGGCACAACAGAATCCAAATCAGTATACCACCCTCTGTTTGGTTTTTCAAGTTATTCTTGATTTTTAATCATCCGCCAAAGGGCGTCAGAGATATTTTATGGGCAAAATTCGGCTTTTATGTCCACCTTTTGTTCTTTTAACGGGGCAATTCCCATTCATCCATCCGATAAAACGGGTTGTTTTCCGCCGGGGTGATCATCCATGCAATGTCATTCCCGGTCATCACCACCTGCTGCAAAAACAAAAGCGGGACAAAAGGAACTTCCTTGGAAAAGGCATCCAAGAAGCCACCCATCTCGCCGCCGGACAAATAATCCTTCCAGGCAGTGCGAGTCAAAAGGGCATCCATTCCCCCTGCGATCAGCGAATCAGATTCCAAAAAGGCATTCAAACCGCCGTCTTTGGGCAGATGCACCTCGCCCAGATAAAGGTCATAATTTTTTGCGGCAACTCTTTTTTGCAACTCCGAAAGGGGAATCGCTTCGATCTCGGTGGGAAGGCCCAAATTTTCCAGCATCCCTTCCACCATTTTGGCCGCCTCGGTCATATGGCTACTCTCTTTGTTGACCAAAAGTTTCAAAGAGACCGGTCGCCCTTCATAAATCAGCGCGTCATCGTTGTTTCGTTTATAATCCGAAAGCAAAGAAACGGCCTTTTCAAAGGTAAAACCGGTGGTGTCATATAAGGCGGTTCCATAATCTCCTGTGGCGGGATGAACCGGGAAAAAGGCATTGTTTGCCAAACCGCCAAACGCCCCGAGAGTGATTTCGCTGCGGTTAATCGCTCTGTGTATTGCCTGCCGCACCAAGGGGTCTGACAAGATTCCGTTTTTGCTGTTGATCCCCAAAAAGACCATATTACGGCTGTTGCAGGAGACATAACTTCCCCGGTTGTTGGAAAGTTCGGCCACGGTGGCGGTGATCAGATCCACGCTGCCGGTTTTCAGCGCATAAAACACCGCGCCGGCATCGGGAACCGAAACCAGTTCCACCTGTTTGGCAGGCATTTTTTTCGCTTCCGGATTTGTTTTATTCAAAACAAGCAGCCTGTTTCCCCCCACCTGTTCCGAAAATTGATAATATCCACTTCCGATGGGAAGATCCTTGTTTTCGGTTCCCTTTTTCAAAACAGGAAAGGTCAAAAGGGCGGCGCCGTTTTTATTGGCCTCGCGGAAGACAAAAATAACCTGATTTTTGCCGGAAGCTGTAGCGGAAATCACCCCATCCAACCGGCCGCTCCAAACCCCGGAATTCTTCAACGCCCGGAAAGAGGCCACCACATCGGCGGCAGAAACAGCGCTGCCGTCGGAAAATTTCAAATCCTTTTTCAGCGTAACACGACATTCTTCTCCCGAAATTTTGATGCTCTCTGCCATAGAAGGCACCGGGACAAAACTGTCGTCCAAACGATAAAGGCTGTCATATAATAGGGGGGTGATCAGATCGTTCCACTCTCCTGTCAGTTTCACCGGGGAGAGAGAATCTTCTGCGGAATAGGGCAGCGAGAGAACAAATTCTTCCTCTTCAATATGGCTTTCCTCTTCCTTGACGGATGATATTTCACTCTTCTCTTCTTCAGAGACGGGCGCGCAGCCGGCTATGGCACAAACAAACAAAAAAGCCAGCAGCATAGCAATCGCTTTTTTCATCTGTTTCCCTCCCGGCGCAAAGGTTCCTCTCTGCGGATGGTTTGCACTTCCAGACAGCGGCCGGTTTTTTCATCCAGCGTAAAAAGCACACCGCAAAGGGCAGAATTGCCCTCTTCCAACGTGAACTTAGCGGGCAGATGATCTTTCATCCAAGAGATGATGATCTCTTTTTTGACCCCCAACACCGAATCCACAACGCCGGTCATCCCCACATCGGTGATATAGCCGGTCTGCCCGGGCAAAATCTGGGCATCTGCCGTCTGCACATGGGTGTGGGTGCCAAAGAGAGCGCTGACCTTTCCATCAAAAGCAAAACCCATCGCCCGCTTTTCTCCGGTGGCCTCGGCATGGAAATCCACCACCACCAAAGGGGTATCCAAGGCTTCCAAAATTTCATCTAACGCATAAAAGGGGTTTTCGGCCGGGTTCATATAGGTGACGCCGATCAGATTGACCACCACCAAACGGTATCTCCCCCGATCCACCAGGGTAACACCCCTTCCGGGGACACCTTTTTTCCCCCAGTTGGCCGGGCGAAGCAAACAAGGGTCGGTTTCCAACATTTCCCGCAGGGCAGGATTACGAAAGGTATGATTGCCGCCGGTGATCACATCGGCACCCGCTTCATAAATCTGTCTTGCCGTTTCAGGAGAAAGAGAATTCTGTTTTCCGGCATTTTCCCCGTTCACCAGGGTAACATCCACCGAAAACTCCCTTTTCAGACCGGGCAGCAATCTTTTCAGACAGCGGATCCCATCATCCCCCGAAACATCTCCCACACAAAGCACACGGATCATCCTTTACCCCCTCCTGACCTGATGATTTTCTCTTTTTTTATGATGCCACAATTTCCACCCAAACACAAGAGAAATCACGAAAAATTCCATTACATCCCCGGGATGCACCTTTGCTCCCGGGCACGCTTTGGCTTATAAATAGCGCAGTTGCAGCCGGTCACTCTTCTCCCCTTCTGCCAGCAACACCTCTTCGTTGCCGATGAGAGAAACAGGATATTTCCCCTCCTCTTGCAGCAAACGGGCGATTTCTTCCCGTTCTTTGGCATAATGGCAAACGGTGATGCCAAAAAAAAGGCCAAGCCCTGCAAAATCGGTTTCCCCGATCTTATTTTCATCAAAATATTTCAGATGTTCGATGCTCTGTTCGATCAGATGGGTGCCGGCGCTGGCCCCCACATAAGGAACCCCTGCCTCAATCCAGCCTTTCAGTTTGGGAAGGAATCCGCTTTCTTTCATATAGTGCTGCAAAAGAAAGGTGTTTCCGCCGCAAACATAGATCAAATCGGGAATTTCATCGCCGTAACGCTCGGGATAGCGATGGTCAAACCAAATGATCTGTTCTTTTTGGAAACCGGCGGCCTCCAACCCCTCGATCAATTTGTTTTTCCTGCTGTATCCGTATCGGGCGGTGGGAATATAAAAAAGGCGCAGCGCTTTCGCCTCTTTTTTCAGATGGGAAAAAATCTTTTCTCCCACAACAGGCGAACCGAATCCGCGGCTGGTGAGATATAATGTCACCCAAACTCCCCCTCTTTTTTTCTTTTATTCAATATACCACAGTTTCTGATCTCTGTAAATTATCCGATTCGCAAAAATCCCTCTCTTTCTGTCAAACAGCCGCATATTCTCTTGTTTGCTCTTGGAATTTATGTTATACTGCAAGTGACCGCAATTCCTGCTTTCAGGAGGGGTTTTATGCAAAAATCATTATCCGTTTTCTTGATTTTCGTCCTGTGCTGCTGCCTTCTTTTGACCGGCTGCAACACCACCGAAAAAAAGGAGGATACTATGGCAAAAAATTATGAATACCCCGTCACCGATTTTGGCGCCAAGGGTGACGGCAGCGATGACACCGCAGCCATTCAAAAAGCCATCGACGCGGCAAAAGAAGCAGGAGGCGGCACCGTTTTTCTGCCCAAAGGCCGTTACGGAATTTCCTCTTCTTTGAAAAAGCATGCCTCTGTCAGCATCCGGGGAGAGGGAATGTGGCTCTCGACCCTTCTTTGGATCAGCAAAGAAGACGGCACAATTCTGGACACTGCCAACGAGGCTCTTTGGGGAACCACCGTTTCCGATCTGGGCTTTGCAACACAGGAAACATCCTGTTCCGTCATCGGTATTTTGGGAGGCTCCACGCTGGAAAAATACAATTCCGCCATCGGCAGATTTGAAAATCTTTTGTTCAACGGATTGGATGTCGGCATCTGCGGCAACGCCGAACCGGAGGGTGTGGGCATTTTCGATTGCTTTTTTGAAAACATCTTTTGCACCCAATGCGAAATCGGTCTGCAGCTTTTCGGTTCCGGCAATACCCTGACCCATCCGCGGATGGCAAACAACAAACAGGCGCTGGTTTTGGATTATTTGAACGGCGAATCCTTTGACGGCATTCATGTAATCGGGGGCATCTTCGCCGCCAACGGCACCGACATCACAGTTGCGGGCCAAAAGGGTATTCGCCCCTGTAATTTTGTGGGAACCTGGTTTGAAACCTCGAAAGACGGTATTCTTACCGTCAGCAACCCCGGCACTCCGGTGATGAATCTCACCTTCCGCGACTGTATGCTCCATTCCAACCGAACCGAACCCTTTGCCATTATGGACTTTTCCAACGCCATCGGAACGGTCTGTCTGGATTCCTGCACGCTGGTGGGCAACAGCAATATCACTCCCCCGAAAGATAAAACTTCTTCTTTGATCCGCCGAAATCTGACCCTGCCGGGAGGAATTTACGAATATGACAACGATCGGGAAAAAGGCCATTTCCGAGCCACTCCCGAAAAGGGGCAGACCGAATTTGTCATCCCCCATAATTTGAAAACAGTCCCGTCTTTTGTAAATCTCACTCCTGCCAGCAGCGCCACTGCCGCCGCCTATTATGTAGAAGCGGATGAAAAAGAAATCCGTGTGATCTTCCGGACGCCTCCTACCGAAGAAATTGCTTTTTATTGGCTGGTCGACCGATAATAAAATGATTCTTCCGTTTGATATGAAAAAGCCCGCC
>JAFQMB010000027.1 GCA_017421095.1 Oscillospiraceae bacterium | reverse complement strand
GAAACAGGCGGAGCGATGGGCTTGCTTGCAGGGGTGGAAGCAGGCTCACTCTTTTGCTCCGAAACGGGTTTGGAAATCGGTTCTTTCCGGCTGGTTTCTTCCTTTGTCAAGGCATCAAATTCCGCCTGGGTGTAATACCCCTTTTCGCCGGTTTTGAAGCCGGAGGTGTTTTCGATATCATCGCCGTTGACCGGAATGTAACATCTTTCGGAAACATTACCGCTGCAATCCACCGCTTCCAACACAAAATATTGGATGCCGGCAGGAACGGATACAGATGTAAAACGACTCTTCAAAAGGGTGGCAGAATTTTGGCCGTTTCGACCAACAGACAAATTCTGTTTGACCTCTTTGAGTTCTCCTTTTTCGGTGATGCGATAGAGGAAATAACGGGCAATATCATAATCATCCTTGAAAGCATCAAAGGTAATGTTGATCTTTCCGCCATCGAAAGCTTCTGTCACCGTAATTTTTTCCGGTAGGGCAGGGGCCGTCGTTTCCAAAACGCCTGTTCTTAAATATTCCAGATACGCTTTGTCAAAACCGGCCAGGCAGTTGACCGGGCTCATATAGTGGCTGTATGCAAAGGAGATAATCTTAGAGCAATATTTACTCGTAATCTCTACCTGCTGAACGAAACGGTCCATGGTGCAGGTGGTCCAGCTTTTATAGGTATCGTTGGGTTGCACAAAACTTTCACAGTTGGACCAGTGCTGCAGTTTGGTGCCCGAAGCTTTAAAGGCATCGGAATAGGCTTTGGTCCATTCGTCCAAATAGGGAAGCTGCATTCCACCGCCGCCGATATTGTCCATCGGGGCCATGGCGTCAATGGAACGGAAATCGACAAGTTTGAAAAATTCGGTGTAAAAAGCGGTGAGATTTTCTTTGGTGGCAAAGCCGACTCTTGTGGCGAAAGGACTGAAGATTAAGGGCTTAGAGGGGTCTGTTTCCTTTATGGCATCCAAAACAATGTTGAAGCCTGCCGCTAAATTTTCAGCGTATTTTTTACGGGTGACGGCGTTGTTCCAGGAATTGTGATTCCAAATCTCATAAACCCAGTAATAACCGCCAAAGGCATCGCCGTATTCCTCGGCATAAAGATCATAAATCTCTCCCACCATTTTGGCGCTGATATTGCAAACATCGATCAGCCATTTGGCATCTGCATCTTTGGAAAGATCCCTGTTCCACCAGTCACCATCGTATCCCACACCGAGGTACAGTTTGATTCCGTATTTTTTGCAGTATTTAAACAATTTACTGACATAATCGTTTCTGGAGGTTGCCTGGTTGAATTCGGGCAATTTAGAAGGATACCCCAAATCCCACTCATCATTAGGATTATCTCTAAATGCCAATTCGCCGCCCAAAATCAAAGTATCCATTCCGTATTCGGCCATTTTAGCGAATTCTTGATCCATCTGTTTATCGGAATATCCCATATACAAGAAGGGCTGAATAAAATTGCCGGTGATAGGGGTCTTTTTGAATTGATTTTCTGTCGCTGCAACGGAAAAACTGCCAACAGAAAAAAGTAAGAAGAGGGCAAGGAAAAGAGAAATCAATCGCTTTTTCATAATGAAACCTCCGCAAATAATTTGTTACTGTTTATCTGTCAATGCCAGATAAATATCTTTCACCGAATCAAGAAGAAGATCCGGTTGTCTTTCAGCTGCCAAAACCTCTTCCTTTGTGACCTCTCCGCTGAGCACACAGACGGTTTTCACTCCGGCGTTCAGCCCTGATGCAATATCGGTATACATCCGGTCGCCCACCATACAGCAGGCATTCTTTTCCACCCCAAAGCGATCCAAAAGCTGCAAAATCATATCCGGTTCGGGTTTTCCGATGAATTTGGGCTTTTTGCCGGTGGAAACCTCCAGCATTTGACACATCAGGCCGCAATCGGGCAGATATTCATCCTTTCCCATAGGACAGACCCAATCGGGGTTGGTGGCCAAAAAGGGGACATCCCGACGCAAAAG
>JAFQMB010000227.1 GCA_017421095.1 Oscillospiraceae bacterium | reverse complement strand
GGGGCAGGTCATCATCCAGCATTTCCGGGATCTGGTCGGCTTTCAAATGGTTCTTTCCCTGCTCACGGATCACCATCAGGCGAACCGCTTCCACCAATTTTGCAGGCTCCACACTTCTGGGGCAACGCTCCACACAGGCGAAGCAGGAAAGACATTTATAAAGGGATTCGCTTTTGAGCAGCGGCTCAATCTCACCGCTTTCCACCATATAAACAAACTGGTGGGGATGGAACTCCATCTCATCATAAGAAGGGCAGGTGGCAGAGCACTTGCCGCATTTCATACATTTTCTGGGGTTCACGCCGCTGGTTCTCAGAATCTGTTCTCTCATACGATCATTCGACATCGTGATCCTCCTTCACACCCAGGGCTTCGGCCAAAAGTTCGGTGAAATAAACCACCGGCAGATCACTTTCGCCGTTCTTTTCCAGATTATACCGGCAAAGAGGGCAGGCTGTGATCATCAGATCAGCCCCGTTATTTTCCGCAGAATTCATCACTTTGCTGCTCTTTTTGACCGCAAGGGCCGGATCTTCCATGGTCACATAACCGCCGCAGCATTCATTTCTTTGGGCAAAGACCACAGGCTCTGCGCCGATGGCACGGACAAGATCTTCCATGATGGAGGGATTTTCGGGATCATCCATCTGCATCACCTTACCGGGGCGAAGCAGCAAACAGCCATAGTAGCAGGCGATTTTCTTTCCCTTCAGGGGATTGACCACCTTTTCTTTCAGCCTGTCAAATCCGATCTCATCCCGCAGCAGTTCCAGAAAATGAAGCACACGGGTGCTGCCGTCATACGGGCCTTCGGCAGCCATGTAATTGTTCACGCGGAGTGCAAAATCCGAATCGGTCTGCATGGCGTGATTGGTCTGTTTGAGCACGTTGTGGCAAGCAGAACAGACACTCACCAGCATCTGATCTTTTTTGCCTGCCTCGGCCAGCGCCCGGACAGAAGAAAGTTTGGAAGCGATCTCATCCTTTGCCATAGAAAAGACGCCGCCGCAGCACTGCCAGTTTTCGGGCTCTTCCAGCGTGACACCCAATACCTCGGCCACCTTTCTGGTATAAAGATCCAGATCCTTGGCTTTGGTCTTCAGCGTGCAGCCGGGAAAATAAGTTACATTCATCGCTTTGTATCCTCCTTCAAACCAAAGGGTCAAACCATCTGTTCGGGATGGAACACCTCATCAAATTTTTCGGCGGTCAAAAAGCCCAATTCCACACAGGCTTCTTTCAGAGAGATATTGTCTTTGTATGCTTTCTTTGCGGTCTTGGCGGCATTTTCATACCCGATATAGGGGTTGAGGGCCGTGACCAGCATCAAAGAATTGTGCAGATTGTGATGCATCTTTTCTTTGTTGGCAGTGATGCCGGAAGCACAGTTCTTATCGAAAGAAATCATAGCTTCCGCCAAAAGACGCACAGACTGCAGGAAGTTATAAATGCAGACAGGCATGAACACGTTGAGTTCGAAGTTCCCCTGAGATGCGGCCATTCCCACCGCCACATCGTTGCCCATCACCTGCACAGCTACCATGGTCACCGCTTCACACTGGGTGGGGTTGACCTTACCGGGCATAATGGAAGATCCGGGCTCATTTTCGGGAATAAAGATCTCGCCCAGACCGTCTCTGGGGCCGCTGGCCAGCCAACGGATATCGTTTGCGATCTTCATCATATCGGCGGCAAGTGCCTTCACTGCACCGTGGGCAAAGACCAGTTCATCCTTGGAAGTCAATGCATGGAATTTGTTTTCAGCGGTCACAAATTTTTTGCCGGTCAACCGGGCAACGCGGGCAGCAACCTCAACATCAAAGCCCTTGGGGGTGTTCAAACCGGTTCCCACCGCGGTGCCGCCCAAAGCCAGTTCGTGCAGGGGGCCGGCAGCCAGCAACAGAAGTTCCTTATCCCGTTCCAAAGAGCTGCGCCAACCGCTGATCTCCTGGCTGAACTTGATGGGGGTGGCATCCTGCAAATGGGTGCGACCGCTCTTGACGATGCCCTCATTTTCCTCTTCCAGCCGCTTAAAGGTGGCAATCAGACGATCCACCGCAGGCAGCAGTTTTTCTTCCAGCGCCAACACAGCAGAAATGTGCATGGCGGTGGGGAAAGTATCGTTGGAGGACTGGCTCATGTTGATATCATCGTTGGGATGAAGCAATTTTTTGCCGACGATCTCGTTGCCTCTGTTGGCAATGACCTCGTTGGCGTTCATATTGGACTGGGTGCCGGAACCGGTCTGCCAAACCACAAGGGGGAAATGATCATTCAAACCGCCGCTGATGACCTCGTCGCAGGCCTTTTCGATGGCGGCAAGCTTCTCGTCGGTCATTTTTTCGGGTTTCAGAGCATGGTTGGCCTGGGCCGCAGCCTTCTTCAAGATGCCGAAAGCATGGGTGATTTCTCGAGGCATCACCTCAATGCCCACACCGATCTCAAAATTTTCGTGGCTTCTTTGGGTCTGTGCCGCCCAATAACGGTCGGCAGGCACTTTCATCTCGCCCATAGAATCGTGTTCAATACGATACTCCATTGTTCAAATCTCCCTTTCCTGTTTGGTTTTAGGCTTTTTTGCCCGTTTTTTATTTGCTGTGTGATGTCCGATAAACGGCAATGCGGCCTGCCCTCTTTTTTAACAAAAAGGAGGCAGGCGTTCCGCACACAAATTATTTTTTAAATTCAGATCTCAACTGCTCGGATGACCTCTTTGAGGGCTTCAGCGCTCTTGTGCAGTTTTGCGATCTCGTCATCGGTCATGGGAGGCAGGATCTTACCGCGGATACCATCGCGACCCACAATGTTCAAAACACTCAGACAGACATCGTCAATGCCATATTCCCCGTGCATCATGGTGGAAACGGTCATGGTGGTGTCAATACCGCTGAGGAGCGTTTTGCAGATATGGCAGACAGAAACGCTCACGGCATAGAAGGTAGCACCCTTTCTGGCGATCACGCGGCCGCCGGACTTACGAACATAATTTTCAATATCTTCCTTATCCAAAGGAGGATACAGGGTGTTATCTGCGGTGATAACATAATTCTGATATTCTTCCACAGGCTCGTTGGAAATATTTGCCAAAGACCAGGGCACAAAGGAAGAATCCCCGTGTTCACCCATCACATAGGCGTGCACGTTTTTCTGGTTGATTCTGTAATACTCGGCCAGACGGGCGCGCAGACGGGCGGTATCCAACACGGTGCCGGAACCGATGATATGGTTTTCAGGCAAACCGGAACGCTTGCAGAAGGTATAGGTCAGAACATCGATGGGGTTGCTGACGATGATATACTTTGCATCGGGCGCATAGCGAGTGATTTCGGGAATGATGCTCTTGGTGATGTTGACATTGATCTGAGCCAGGTCCAACCGGGACTGACCGGGCTTTCTGGCCACACCGCTGGTCAAAATCACGATATCGGAATTCTTCGCATCCACATAGCTGCCGGCATAGATGTTGCAGGGAGCAGAAAAAGGAGTGCCCTGACGAATATCCAACGCTTCGCCCAGCGCCTTATCGTTATTTACATCGATCATCACGATTTCAGAGGCAGTTCCCTCAATTGCCAGCGTATAGGCGATGGTAGAACCAACGCTTCCGGTTCCGATGATGGTAATTTTGTTCATAAATGGGTTTCCTTCCTTCCTGAGTGTCATTTTATGATAATTTTACTCCAAATGAGAAAAAAAAGCAAATATAAAAGCGATGCTTTGATATATTTTTATCAATATAGTTGATGCATCAATAAAAAAGCAAATGGCAAGAAACTTTTGCGGTTTTTAAAAAAGAAAATTTCCGTCATCATTTTGTATCTCTCAAAAGCAAATACCGCAAAGGAACAATCACAAGCCTTTGTGCCAAAATTCTTTTACACCGTAAAAAAGAAACTGTGGATTCTGACAAAACATTTTTATTTCTTCCCTTTTTCCTTTGCTCATCCCATTATTACATACCAAAAAGCAATGGCAAGGCTCATTCAAGCACGAAATATATAAAAACATTTCGCGACATATATATTTATATATAAGTTTATTTTCCTTTTTACCACAATGCCGGATAGGCCATCTCTCGCTTCATTCCATAAAGGCAATCGATAAACCGTCTTTCTGTTTCGGAAAAACGCAACCCTTTGGGATAAATCAACAGATCCCGCCACATTTCCTCCTGATCACTGCAAAGGCGCTGAACCAATCCGTTATCAGCCAGTTTTTCTTCGGAAAGAGGGGCCGCCCAAAGATAACTTCCGGGCAGATTTTGAAGGATCATACCAAAAAGCTGGTCGTCCGGCAGTCTGACATCGCTTTCATCCCCCATAGGCAGAACAGACTCTTCCCCTTCCTTTGGATCGGAAAAATCCTTTTCTCCCCCACGCAGACAAAGGAAGGGCGTCAACTGTTTGCTTGTGATCCGTTCGCAGTCGGCAAGGGGATGTTCTTTAGAAAAGGTCAGCAAATATGGAAAACTCCAGATCACATCGCTGCGCAGCCCCTGATCGGCCAAAAGCGCCTGCACACGGGCCTCATCCCGCTGGGGATACCGAATGATTCCCAATCGATTCTGTCTGCCCGCCACCCGTTCCACCGTTTCGGCAAAGGGAATATATTCTGCCCGAATTTCAAAAACCTTCTGCGGATCCAGGCTCGTAAAAAAGGAACTCAGCACCTGTTTCAGATAAAATGCCCGGGGCATTGCCAAATCGAAATGCTGCATTTCGCTGTTTTCGGGTGCATAAAGGGCTTCCATCTTTTCCAACTGCACCAAAACATTTTTTGCATAGTGCAGAAACGCAGCCCCCTTTCTTGTGGGGGTGACCCCTTTCGGAGTTCGTTCAAAGATGGCAAACCCAAGAGTTTCTTCCAACTCTCTGATGGCTTTGCTCAGATTGGGCTGGGCCATAAACAAATTTCGGGCAGCCTGTGTGATTGATCGGGTTTTTTCCACCTCTACCACATACTTAAAATGCATGGTGTTCATTCCGTCACCCTCTTTTTTCGTATTTTCATCAAACACAAGAATATGGAATTCAATATCTCTGTATATTTCATTTGATATAAACATCATAATATAACCGCCTGTCTTTGTCAACCGTTTCACAATCGGAATGATTTTCCTATGGGTGCAAACCGCCTAATCAAGGGGAATCCGCAACCGACGAAAGCATTTTCCCAAAACAGATGCTCTGCGTTTTTAGAGAAAAGAGGTTGAATATTGCGACAAAAGATGCTGTTTTTGCAATTTCCTCTTGTATCTGCGAATAGATTTGATTAAAATAGAAGCAACAAAAAAGCTCTTCCGATCACAAAAACAAAGGAGCGTGTTATCTATGATCAACCATTTCTGCAAAAAACCTCTGTGGGAATGTTCCGCCCTGCTGGCAGATGTGGCAACGGGCAGAAGACCTGCTGAACTGGTCATCCGTGATGCCAAGCTGGTGAATGTCTGCACCCATGAAATCCTGGAGCACACCGATGTTGCCGTCCACAGCGGCAGAATCGCATTGGTTGGCGACGCCTCTCATTGCATCGGAGATGAAACCCTGGTCATTGATGCCGCCGGCAAATATCTGACCCCCGGTCTGCTGGATGGGCATATCCATGTGGAATCTTCCATGCTCAGTATGATGGAATACGCCAAAAGCGTGATCCCTCACGGCACCGTCGGCATCTATTATGATCCTCACGAAATCTGCAATGTGTTGGGTCAAAAGGGTGTGGAACTGATGGAAGCTGACGGCGATCGCACCCCGCTGAAAGCAATGCTCACCCTGCCCTCCTGTGTCCCTGCGGTGCCCGGTTTTGAAGACTCCGGTTCTGAGGTTCAGGCGGCGGATATTGCCGCAGCCATCGATCGCAAATCGGTGGTCGGGTTGGGTGAAATGATGAATTTCGTGGGCATCAATAACTCTGTTCCTGCCACCCACGCCATCACCGGCGAAACGCTAAAAGCCGGCAAGATCGTCACCGGCCATTATTCCATTCCCGAAACGGGCAGCGGTCTCAACGCCTATATTTCTTCCGGTGTCCGCTGCTGCCACGAATCCACCAGAGCCGAAGACGCTTTGGCCAAAATGCGGCTTGGGATGTATGCTATGCTGCGGGAAGGCAGCGCCTGGCATGATCTGAAAGAGGTGGTCAAGAGCATCACCGAACATAAGATCGACAGTCGCTTTGCTGTGATGATCTCAGATGACACCCACCCCTTCACCCTGCTGGAATACGGTCATTTGGACCACATCATCCGCAGAGCCATTCAGGAGGGAGTGGATCCGGTTACAGCGGTGCAGATGGTCACCATCAACTGCGCCCAGTGTTTCCAGATGGATCACGAACTGGGCAGCGTGACTCCCGGCAAGTGTGCCGACTTTTTGTTGGTGGAAGACCTGGAAAACTTCCGGGTCAACGAGGTGTTTATCGACGGCGAACTGGTGGCAAAGGATGGCAAAATGCTGCTGGAAATGCCTGCTGCTGAATATCCCGACTGGGCAATGAACACCATGCACATCGGCGAAGAGATCACCGAAGAAACCTTCCGGATTCCCACCGACAAACAGGATACCGCCAAGGTTCGGGTGATGGAGATCATCCCTGCCCGTGTGAGCGATTACGAAAGAGAGATCACCTTGCAGGTGAAAGACGGCGCCCTTTGGTCGGATACCCGGCAGGATGTGCTAAAAGCCTTTGTGTTTGAGCGCCATAATGCCACCGGCAAACACGGGGTCGGCTTTGTGAAGGGATTTGGCATCGAAAACGGCGCCATGGCCTCCACCGTGGCACATGACGCCCACAATCTGTTGGTCATCGGCACCAACGACGCGGATATGGCCCTGGCCGCCAACACGTTGATCGAATGCGGTGGCGGGATGTGTGCGGTGCAAAACGGCAAAGTCCTGGGATGCGTGCCTCTGCCTTTGGCCGGCTTGATGAATCCCCTTTCCGCCGAAGAGATGAGCGAAAAGGTGGAAGGTTTGACCAACGCCTGGAACACCATCGGCTGCGATATTGTTTCACCCTTTATGACCATGGCTTTGATTCCCCTGGCCTGTCTGCCGGAACTTCGGCTGACCGACCGCGGTCTTGTGGATTGCACCACCTTCCGTTTTGTTCCCTTGGAAATCGAAGAATAAAAAGCAAAACCCCTTTCTTTTTCAAAAAAAGAGAGGGGTTCTTTTGTGACGTACCCTAAAGGACAGTTTTTCAAGAATACGGTATATCTCGAAAGAGGTATGCCGTATTTGCGTTTGTGTCTACAAATGCAGTGCTTGTCAAGAAAAAATGACGTACAAAGAGTCTGTAGT
>JAFQMB010000226.1 GCA_017421095.1 Oscillospiraceae bacterium | reverse complement strand
TTCGGGAAAAACACCAAAGAGGCCGTCCGGGCATTTCAGGCGCTGTTCGGCCGCCCCATAACCGGTATGGTGGAAGAGGCAGACTGGCAGGCCCTTTCGGAAATTTATCACCGTCTGCTCTCTGATGATCTGACCCCCGCAACTCCCCAGCCTCCCGACCCTTGCTGGAAAATCGGTAGCTGCGGTGTTCGGATTCGGGTGCTGCAATACCAAATCAGCCAGCTTCACCCCTTCTTTCCGGGGATGAACGAACTACAAATCGACGGCATCTTCGGCGGCAGGCTGCAGGAAGCAGTTTCCCATCTGCAGCGGATGCTTGGCCTCTCGCCGGACGGTGTGGTCTGTTTTTCTTTCTTTTCTCTGCTGCAACGGCTCTATCTTGCCGCTGTGACAGAAAAAGAATTATCCAAAGAACTGGCTGCCATCCGAAGAGAACGACAATCCGAACCGAAACTTTTTGAAGCAGACTTAGAAAAGGATGAAGCCCGTCAAGGAAAATCAAAAGAAAAAATTCAGGAAGAATCGCAGAAAGAATCACAAGAAACGGAAGGAACGCCCGAAGATGATCCTCAAAACGAAAGGGCCTCGGAACCGGGCGACTTCAATTCTGACACGGAGGTGTTTTTTATGAATGAGGCGTCGTTTCTCTCTTCTCTCGCATCTGCCTCGTCCGGAGAACAGGTGCGAAGACTGCAACAGGATCTGAATCGGGCAGCATCCTATTATGAACTGTTGCCCACCCTGCAAACAGACGGGATCTATGGCTCGGCAACCGAAGCCGCGGTGCGTTTGTTCCAGCAGATGTTTGCATTGAATGTGGATGGGGTTTACGGTAACGAAACCGCCGCAAAACTGGCCGAGGTTTTGGCAGCGGCAGAAAGCGGCAGCGCTTTGCCCATCGCTCCCGGCACACCAAGTGGCCGTTTGGTCAGAGGCAGCAGCGGCAACCGGGTTCGGATTTTGCAGCATCTGTTGCAGGTGATCCGCCAGGGTTACCCCAATCTGCCCGGTTTGAATGTTGACGGCATCTTCGGAAGCGCCACAGAAAACGCAGTTCGTGCCTTTTCAAGACGATTCACCCAGTCTGAAACAGCAGAGGTTTCTCCTGCCCTTTGGCAAGAGGTTCTTCGCGTCTATCGTGAGGTGTTCACCGACACTCCCTCCGGCTGTGATGTTTATCCCGGTGTTTTGTTGCGATCGGGCAGCAGAGGGGTCGATGTGATGCGCGTCCAGACCTGGCTGAATCAGATCCAGCCTTTGTATCCCGCTTTGGAAAAGCTGAATGCCGACGGCATCTTCGGAAGCCAGACCACCGAACAGGTGATCCGTTTTCAGCGAATCTTCGGATTGCAGGCAGACGGAATCGTGGGGCAGAACACCTGGAATCGGCTGGTGCAGGTGAAAAACGCGGCCGGTTCTTCTCCTCTCCCTGTGACCAGCGTTTACGGCGGCAATCTGTTGCAGCGGGGCAGCACCGGCAGAGAGGTGCGGATTCTGCAGATGCTTTTGAACTTCACCGGAAAGGGTTTGGTGATTGACGGCATCTATGGTTCTGCCACCCAAAACGCCGTAAACAGATTCCAACGGGAACAGAGCCTTTCCGTTGACGGCAAGGCGGGCCCGTTGACCTGGGCCAGACTGGTGAGCATCCAGGCATAAAAAAGGCGCTCTCTTCCGAAAGAAGAGAGCGCCTTTCTGTTGCTCAGGCAAATCACTATACAAAAAAGGCGACCCGGACAAACACTGCCCGGGTCGGAGGAATATGAAATTTTAGTAGATATTTAATATACTGATAGAGTTTTTTACAGATCAAAACGAAATTCAAAGCGCAAAGATGATTTGGGCTCAAACTGCTTTCACAACACACACTTCGGCACCCTTTGAAATGCTTTGCCAACACACATTTTCAAATCACAAAACGTTTTCTCAACACACGTTTCCATCTTTGCTCTTTTGTCTGCTCCCAACCTGTCAACGAGCCGATGAGCAACATTCAAACATCAGTCTATGTTCTTCACGATCAAACAAATTGGTTTTCTCGTTCCGGCCACATTACCTATTAATGTCCGCCGGGCAGTATTTTTGCCTCTTCCCGGGGGTCATGATTCCCTTACAGAAGAAGAAAAAGTTTCCGTTTCTTTCCAAATCTATCATCCGACTTTGTGACACTTCGAATGTTCCCGTCAGCCTGCTCACACTGCTGCTTTCGCCAGAAAAACAGTGGGCAAAAACGCCGCCGCAAAAGACTCGCTCTTTTCACCTGTTGCTCTGCAATTCAAATTTCCCCGGAATACGGAACAAGATACCACACAGTATCAAACAATCGAAAATGTTCGGTTCCGTCTTCTCATTTTCCGGATTTTTCAGCCGTAACAAACAGGGACTCTCTTCCACCCGGAAGCTTGCGGTTTCGGGTCAGACGGTCTGCCGGTGAGTGCCGCACAGGACCATCCGAAGGTCGAAAAACTCTGTCTGGTCCATTGGACTCACCCCTTTCTTTTGGTCTCTTTTGTTATTTCCCTTTCGGTGGTTTCATTATAACAGCCATCCGACTCTTTGTCAATAGGTTTTTGATACTTTTTTAACAAATTTTATCATCTTTTTGAAATTCTTTTAATAATTTCGCTACCTTTTTTGAGGAAAACAGGAAAAGCATTTTCTCGCCAGCAAAATATTTCCAAAATAAAAAGGACCCGGAACTGCAACTGCAAGCGCCGGGTCTGATATTTGAAAAGATATTTTTACAACAGCCGATCACACAAAAACTCGGCGCTCATTTTGGCGCAGGTCATCCGATCTTTTCCCAAAGAGGGGTTATCCTGCTCCACCACCAGCCAACCGGCCCCCACCTTCTTTGCCGCAGCCAAAAGGCTTTCCACATCCTGCATTCCATATCCCACAGGGCGGAATTCCAACTGTTTTTCTCCTTCGCCCTTTTTGCCCAAACGCTGTTGCAAAAATTTCGGCAGCGGCCCGGAAAGATCGAAGTCCTTCAAATGAACCACCGGGGCTCTTCCGGCAAACTTTTCCAAATAGGCAGCCGGTTCTTCACCGCCAACCGCCGCCCAACAGGTGTCCAGTTCGCTCTGCAGGCGATCATCGGCAGCATAGATGGCATCCAAAAGATACCCACCTTCATAGGGCATAAATTCAAAATCGTGATTGTGATACAAAAGGGTGATTCCTGCTTTTTCGCAGGCATCTGCAATCCGGCTGATTTTTTTCTTGGTATCCTCCCAACATTCTCCGCCGGGGCGATCGGCATCATTCAACCAGGGGATGGCCAAAAACCGACAACCGATTTTGGCATAATCCGAAACAACCTTTTCGGGGCATTCGGAAAAATCCTGCAAACTCACATGGGCGCTGATAGGAACCAGCCCGGCATCTTCACACATCTTTTTCACCTCATCGGGGGTGTAACCGTAAAGGCCGGCAAACTCCACCCCGTCATAGCCGAATTCCTTCAGTCTTTTCAAAGTCCCGAAAAAATCCTCCTCCGCCGCAGTGCGCACCGAATAAAGTTGCATGGCAAGTTGCTGTTTCATTCCGAATTCCTCCTCTTGATTTGTTTTCCGATCGCAAAAGAATCAAACCCGTTTCCAGGTGGTTCCCTCTCTGGTGTCGGCGATCTGAATTCCCATCTCCGAAAGCTGTTGACGGATCCCGTCCGCGGCGGCAAAATCCTTGTTTTTCTTTGCCTGACGACGGGCCTCGATCAACGCCTCGATCTCTGCCTCATCGGGGCCGTCGGAAGTTTTTTCTTCCTCCTGCAGCAGACCGAACACCCGACACATGGCATCAAAGATCTTCTGCACCTCTCTCAAAGCAGTCAAAGAATCCAAACTCTTGTCATTCAATCCGGCATTGATCTGACGCACCAGATCGAAAAGGGCGGAAAGGCCGTCTGCCGTATTCATATCATCATCCATCGCCGCTTCAAAGGAGATGCGGGCCTTTTCTGCCGCCTCGGCCCAAAAGCTGTCCTGCTCGCCCGTTTCTTTTTCCAGCGTCTTGGCGGCCTGAGCCAAACGGTCCTTACAGTTTTCGATCCGTTCCAGGGCACTCTTGGCAGAACGGATTACCTCTTCGGTATAGTTCAGGGGGCTGCGATAATGGGCAGAAAGCATCATCAGGCGGATGGCGCCGTAACCAAAGGCGTCGGCCACCTCCCGCACCGTTCTGAAATTGCCGGTGGATTTGCTCATCTTTTTATTGTCGATGTTCAGATAAGCATTGTGCAGCCAATAACGGGCGAACTCCTTGCCGGTGCAGCATTCGCTCTGGGCGATCTCGTTTTCGTGGTGGGGGAAGATCAGATCCTGCCCGCCGGCGTGGATATCAAAGGTGGGGCCCAAAAGCTCCATGCTCATGGCGCTGCA
>JAFQMB010000225.1 GCA_017421095.1 Oscillospiraceae bacterium | reverse complement strand
GGTGACCAGCATGCTGATGATGGTGGGAATCGCCATCATAATAATCAGACCGCGGATTGGTGCTGTTGTCATTCTTTGAAATTGAAGAAATTCGGAAGAGGTGCTGTTTTCTTTATTTTGCATATGTGATTCTTTGCCTTCTTTGCCTTAAGATTAATTGCAGGAGCAAATTAGTTCCTTTTCTCTTTTGCTTCCCCTGATTCGGTTTGAATCCCTCGCAGCCGACGGATGGTAGAAATTTTCGGAAGATTCCATTTGAAATGTGCAGCGGCCAGACGAACCAAAATAATCACCAGCATACTGACCGGTGTTGCCCATTCTTTTGCCGGAAAATATAAAGTCCAGAGATAATAGATGACAGCTCCTTCAATGGCAGCCAGCGCGTAAACATGCTTGCGAAGCACCCCTTGAGGTTCCCCTGCCATGGTATCGCGAAGCATTCCGCCGCCGATTCCGGTAATCACACCGACGCTGATGACCAAAAGCCATTTGCTTTCATATCCTGCCTGGAAGGCATATCCGCAGCCGGTCACCGTGAAGGCAGCAAGACCGATGGCATCGAAAAAGTTGATGATCCACATAACAAGCTCGTGTTTTTTGCCTTCCTCATCCTTGAAAAATGAGAAAAAGAGGAAAACGGCAAACGAGGCAATTACGGCCGCTAAAACCGGGCCATAATTGGTGAAAAATCTCGGTGGAATGTGCCCCAGTAACAGATCTCTTATGATACCGCCACCGAAAGAGGTGATCACACTTAAAAGCAATACGCCGAACAAATCAAAATTTTTCCGAACGCCAACCATAGCACCGGCGATGGCAAAAGCCACCACACCAATCCATTCGGCCGCAATCAATAAAATTTCCATCCAATTGCCCTTCTTTAACTATAAAATGTTCCCTGATATAAAAACAAATTTCGGGAAAAGAGCACCTGCAGCTTTGAAGACTGCAGGCGAATGTTAAGAATCTTTTTTCTTCGGGAACAGATCTTTCAGTAAAACCGCCTCCAACATCAATTTCACATTGGGACGAAGAGGTTTGATGCAGGCAGGAAGTAAAACAGTGGTGACAACCTGTGTAATCAGCGAAGCGGCAGCTGCGCCGGTTGTTCCAAACACGGGGATCAGCAGGAAGTTCAACAGGACATTGATTCCTGCAGATGCCATATACAGATATTTGAGATATTTTTGCACATTTTCGCAGACCATCCAGGCGTTTCTCGCAACGCCAAGATAGGAAAAAGCAGTATAAAACACAACGATCCGCAACGGATCCGCCGCGGGAAGATATGCTTCCCCATATAAAATGCTGACGATCGGAACAGCAAAAATCGAAATCAAAAGGGAAACAATACCGGAAAAGTAGAGAACAACGGCATACATTTGTCGGTTCTTTTTGGCAAACTCTTTGGGGCTGATTTTGTGTGCGGCAATCACCGAAGGAAAAAGAGAATCGATCACAGCCTGTAAAACAAATCCCCAGGTGGTGCTCAAAGTCACGGCCAAACCGTAATGGCCCACAGCGGTTTCATCCAACAACTGTTTGAGCATCAGTTTATCGGTGCTGGCATAAATGGAAACCATCAGACCGGCAATGATAAAACTGCTGCCCGCCCGAAGAAGTTCCTTTCCCATTTCCAGGGAAAAGGAAAGTTTTGGGCCTTTGTTCTTTTTATAGGTCAAAAACAAAAGCAGTGCGACCACCGCATATTCTACCGAGGTTGCAAGGGCAAACCAAGCAACACTCTTCCCGGTTGCCAAAAGAAAGATTTTATAGCAGGAAACCGCAATATAAGAAACCACGGTAGCCAGTGCGGCATATTTGGATTGAAGTTTGGATTGGAACCACTGCTTAAAGGTGTCAAAAATCTGGAATAAAAGGCCGAAACTGCTCAAAATGGCCACAAGAACGGTTGTGGGCTCGTTTTGATCCACAATCATCACCAGACCGATGATCATGAAGGAAGAAAGGAGACTGGAAATCGCCCGCATTCCGATGGTGGTTCCGATGACCTTGCCTTCTTCCTCCGGATGATCGGAAAAAACCTTG
>JAFQMB010000224.1 GCA_017421095.1 Oscillospiraceae bacterium | reverse complement strand
GAGCTCATCTCTGCCCTTTTCTCGGATGTGAATCCCATTCCTGTGAAACAGGCTATGAATTATATGGGCTGGCAGGTGGGCAGCTGCCGGATGCCTCTTTGCGATATGGAAGACGCCGGCGCCATCGCCCTTTTGAATGTGCTCAAAAAATATGATCTGGTAAAATAACAAAAACGGCCGCACGCCAAAGCTGCGTGCGGCTTTCTTTTCCAAAAGACAAAATGAAAGGACTTGTGCAATATGACTCGCATTCTGCTTTCCGGCTGCGGCCGCATGGGAAAACTGGTGGCTGATGAAGCGGCCAATTTTGAAAATCTGAAAACCGTTTACGGAGTGGATTCTTTCCTGCCCGACGGTCTGCCCTTTCCGGTGGTGGCCGATTTTGAAAGTGTGGATGTGCCCTTTGATGTGATTGTGGATTATTCCAATCCCGCCAATTTCGATTCTCTTTTGCATTTCGCGCTGGCCCAGAAAAAGCCGTTGGTTCTTTGCACCACCGGCCTGAATGAAGAGATGCGCCAAAAGGTTTTTGCGGCAGCAAAAGAAATTCCCATCTTCTATTCCGCCAACATGAGTTTGGGCATTTATGTTCTCACCGCGGTTGCCAAAGCTGCTTCCAAAATGCTGGGCCCCGGCTTTGATATCGAAGTGCAGGAGGCCCACCATCGTAACAAGGTGGATGCCCCCAGCGGAACCGCTTTGCAGATTGCCGAAGCCCTTTTGCAGGAGCGTGACGATCTGAACACCATTGTCACCGACCGTTACAGCAGCCGTCAAAAGCGGGGCAATGATGAGATCGGCGTTTCCAGCCTGCGGGGAGGCAGCATTCCCGGCCAGCACACCGTCACCTTTGCCGGTCCGGATGAGGTGATCGAACTGACCCACACCGCCTATTCCCCCAGAGTTTTTGCCACCGGCGCCCTCCGTGCCGCCGCCTTTTTGAAGGATCAGGCCCCCGGAATTTATGATATGAGCCACCTTTTGGGGCTTTGATGCAAAACCACCAGAATAAAAATCCCCGGCAGATGATTATAATCTGTCGGGGATTTATTTCATATAATCAATGCCAATCACATTTATATGATAAGCCCATACTCTAAAGTTGCACCGGCTTTCAGACAAGGCTCCCACAGGAAAGAACACTTTCAAACATTTGCCCTCTCCGTCGGCTGCGCAACCACCCCTCCCAAGAGAGAGGCTTTTTATCTTTTGTATGGTGCTGTAAATTTTGGAAGCGATGTTATGTAAAAGTGCGGAAACAGACTGCTTTTTGTTTGCCAAAATTTCCCCTTGTCATCCTCTGAAAAATCAGTTATAATGAAAACAACAGAAAACCGTATCAAGGAGTGACCCAACAGAAGAAGCAAAAAACACCCGAGGAGGGGAAGATCATGCCTGCAGACCTACATTGTCACAGCAGAATGAGCGATGGCTCGCTTGGAATTGAGGATCTTATTTCCCTGGCCAAACGAAGCGGCATGAGCGCCATTGCCATCACCGATCACGATACCATGTCCGGCACGGTTCGGGCAGGGGTTTTGTGCGCCCGATACGGTATCATCCATCTTCCTGCGGTGGAAATGAGCGGGTTTGATCCCAAACGCAAACGAAAGGTGCATCTTCTCTGTTATCTGCCCGAAAAGCCCAACCGGCTGGAAGGAATTCTTTATAAATCCAACGAGGCCAGAAAAAAATCCGGCATCGAAATGGCCCGTCTTGTGATGGAAAAATTCCCCATTCTGCCCGAGCATATCACCAAATATGCCGCCGGCAGCAAGGCGGTTTATAAACAACACATTATGCACGCACTGATGGATTTTGGCTATACCGATGCCATTTTTTCCGATCTTTATAAAGAACTTTTCGACGAAGATGCCGGCTCCTGCCATGTGGAAACGCCCTATCCTCAGATGACGGATATTGCCAAGATGATCCGTTTGGCAGGCGGCCTTTGTGTGTTGGCCCATCCCAAGGTGTTTGATTCTTTGGAGGCGGCAGAAGAGTTGGCCAAAGCAGGCCTTTTGGATGGAATCGAAGCCTGGTCTCCCAAAAACGGCGAGCAGTTTACTTCCGATTCCCTTTCTCTTTGCAATAGCTACGGTCTGATCCCCACCGGCGGATCGGATTTTCACGGCCTTTACAACAGCGCACAGGCTCCTCTGGGATCCTTTACCACTCCGGAAGATTCTTTGGCGGCTCTCTTTGCTAAAAAGGGTCTTCCCCTTCCCTCTCCGGAAGCAGAAGAAGCATAACTTTGACCCCCATCGCCGATGGGGGTCTTTTTGTTTGCCGCAAAAAAGACGGCACTTGTCTTTTGACGGAGGGGATGATAAAATATGGGAAAGAAACAGGTTTTATGACAGGTGGATACGCAAAAGGATTGCGAGGTGACGGTTATGAAAAAGGAACATAAGAAAACGATAAAAAAGAACAGAAACAAACTGAAAAGAATCCTCAAAAACCGTCGGCTCATAACCATAATTTGCGCTGTCCAATTGGTCATTCTTACTCTCTTTTTGGCGATGTTGATTCAAAATCAGCCTGTTGATCCACAAAAAACAAAACAAGCCGAAATTATCGTTGAAGACACACATTATTCGTACATCACAAAAGTCGGCAGCCGTTTTGTGATCCTTTCCGATTCCGTGCGATATACTTTTTATAACGATGCAACAGAGCCTGGATATTCTAATTCCAAATTGTATGAATTAATTTCAGTTGGTGATCGGATTTCGATTGTTTACTATGAAAAGCCAACGATATTCGGAAAGAAAAATGTAGTTATAGATGCTCGGACAGAAACCGAGCTCTATCGTAGCGGGACAGCATATATCGATATGGCAGAAAGCTCATGGATTAGGGTTTCTGTGTTGTTTGCCCCCATCGAGCTTATTTTTCTTGCGGCTTTGTTTTTCTATTTTCGTTTTTTAGCGTGATTACCAAAAAAGCGCCTGTTTTTTATGGGTGGGCGCTCTACAAAGCGATTTTAGGAGGGGTGTAGGATAATGAATTTTTATATCAACTCTCCCGCCTATTATACGCAAAAATATGGGGTAATTGATGAAGTTTATGATATGTGTTTGCAAATAAGTTTAAACATCGATATAACACAATATACCCATTCTATTGATACAATTGGAATCGTGCCGATTATAGCACCGGCTTCTGAAAAATGGAAAGAAAGAAAATATGTGAGTTTGGCATATCGAATGGCAAGCATATCATTAGCAATTGATTATGAGATGTTTTCAAACGGAGATTTGAATACAAAGAAGAGAATGATGCTTGAAAATGTTTTGAAATCTCTTCAAGCAATCAAGCAAAAATTAAAAAACGATTTCGACTATCTTCAAATGGAACAAGATATCAAAAATTTAATTATTCTCTAAAACCTCAAAACACAGGAGAATCAGATGAAAAACGTGGAACTTTTGGCCCCTGCGGGGGATTTTGAATGTTTGGAAACGGCTTTGCATTTTGGGGCAGATGCCGTTTACATCGGCGGAGATTTATTACAACTTCGCGCCAAGAAAGCCGGCTTCGACCGTGCAGATATGCAAAAGGCAGTAAACCTGGCACATCAAAAGGGAAAGAAACTTTATGTGACGGTGAATGCCTTTGCCAACAACGAGGAAATCGATGCCTGCAGCGACTATGCGCACTTTTTAGAGGATGTGGGCGTGGATGCGGCGATCATCTCGGATCCGGGAGTTTTTGTCGCTTTTGGGGAGGCCGCTCCCAATTTGGAACGGCATTTGAGTACCCAGGCCAACTGCACCAACTTCAAAACCGCAGAGCTTTTTGCTTCTCTTGGAGCGAAACGGATTGTGTTGGCCAGAGAAATGAGTTTAGAAGAAATCCGGCAGCTGCGCAGACGGCTGGATCCCTCGGTGGAGTTGGAGGCTTTTATTCACGGGGCGATGTGTATGGCCTATTCTGGCAGATGTATGATCAGTTCTTATCTCATCGGCAGAAGCGGCAATCGGGGGGAATGTGCCCAACCCTGCCGCTGGGAATATTCGATCGTCGAGAAAAAGCGCCCCGATCAGGTGTTTGATTTGGAAGAATCGGAATCCGGAACCGCCATCCTTTCCAGTCACGATCTCTGCGGTGCGGATCTTTTGTCTGATCTGGCCGAGGCAGGCGTTACCTCGTTCAAGATCGAGGGGAGAATGAAATCCTCTTATTATGTGGCAACGGCGGTGAACGCCTATCGCAATCTGCTGGACGGGCGGTTTTCTCTGGAAGACTGCAAAAAGGAACTGGATTGTCTGCAACATCGGCCCTATTCCACCGGGTTTTATCAAGGGGCGTTGAAATTGGGGCATTATAACAGCGGCGAATACACCGGTTCCTGCAAATTCATCGCCAATGTGCTGGAAGATTTGGGCGGCCGCATCAAAATCCGGCAACGGGGGCATTTTTGTTTGGGAGAAACGCTGGAAGTGCTCAGTCCCGGAAAAGAGATCCGTTCCTTCTTGGTCAGCGAGATCCGCAACGAAGAGGGCGAAACCCAGGAAAAGGCGCCCCACCCCAATCAGATTCTCACGCTGCCCTGTGACCTTACCCTCTCTCCCGGGGATATTCTTCGCAGGCGGGAGGCATAAACCGAAATTTTCAGCCGCCCTTCGGGGCGGCT
>JAFQMB010000223.1 GCA_017421095.1 Oscillospiraceae bacterium | reverse complement strand
TTTTTGTGCTTCATGCCGGGGATTCCAGACTGTATCTTTATGAACCGGAAGAATCGGCCCTCACCCAAATCACCCACGACCATTCTATGGTGCAAACATTGGTGGACCACGGAGAAATCACCGAGGAAGAGGCTTTGTTCCATCCCGAGCGCAATGTGATTACCAAGGCGGTGGGGGTAAACGATGCTTTCTGTCCTGAATTCGGTCAGTATCCCATGCCCCGGAACGCCAAACTTTTGCTCTGCAGTGACGGTTTGACCAACGAATGCGGAAATGAACAATTGAAAGAGATTTTGAAAACCTGCGAAACACCCCAGGCGGCGGTGGATGCCTGCATCGAAGCTGCTTTGACATCCGGTGGGCACGATAACATCACAGCGGTGGTGATCTGCGGCAGCGGATCTGCCAAAAAAGCCGAATGACCGCAACGTGTCTTTCATTATTATGATTGCATTTGAACCATTCAAGTTCGATAGAGAAAGGAACGAGAATTATGGATCATTATATCGGAAAAAAGCTGGAGGGTCGCTATGAGATCCGTGAACTGGTGGGTGTTGGCGGGATGGCCAATGTCTATAAGGCACACGACGTGCTGGAGGATCGCACCGTTGCGGTGAAGATCCTTCGGGAAGAATTTGCCGAAAACGAAGAATTCCTCAAGCGCTTTAAGATCGAATCCAAGGCCATCAGCGTTTTGGCACACCCCAACATCGTGCGGGTTTATGATGTCACCTTCACCGACCGCATCCAGTCGATTGTGATGGAATATGTGGATGGGATCACCCTGAAAGAATATATCGAACAGCAGCGGGTGCTAAAATGGAAAGAGGCGGTGCATTTTACTGCCCAGATCCTCAGAGCCCTGCAGCATGCCCACGATAAGGGGATCATCCATCGGGATATCAAACCCCAGAATGTGATGCTCCAGGCAGACGGAACCATCAAGGTGATGGATTTCGGTATCGCCCGCTTCAACCATGCAGAACCCATCACCAGCACCGATAAGGTGATCGGCAGTGTGCATTATATCAGCCCCGAACAGGCCAGAGGCGAGATGACCGACGAAAAGACCGATGTTTATTCTGTGGGTGTGATGCTCTTTGAGATGCTGACCGGTTCTTTGCCCTTTGAGGCTTCCGATCCGGTGAGCGTTGCCATGAAACAGATCTCGGATAAACCCACCATGCCCAGAGAATTGAATCCTGCCATCCCCGAAGGGTTGGAGGATATCACCCTGCGGGCGATGCAGAAAAATGTTTCCCTGCGTTATCAGACCGCTGCGGAAATGTTGCGGGATCTGGAGGCCTTCAAACAGAATCCCCATATCCAGTTTGAGTATAAATATCTGATCAACGAATCGCCCACCAAGTTTATGGATGCCATCAACAAGAGCAAACAGAATGCTGCGTTGACAGAAGAAAAGGCAGATATGGCGGTAGCCGAAAAGAAGAAGGCACCTGTGCTTTTGATTTTGGCCGGCGTTGCCTGTGTGCTTCTTGTGGGCGTTTTGATTCTGGCCTATTTCTTCCTCCAGGGTCTGGGCGGCACCGAAATTCCCGTTCCCGATCTGATCGGCAAGGAATTGGCCGCCGTAAAGGTGGATCCCAATCTGGCGGATATCACCTTTGTGGAAAACACCGCCTATTCCAGCGAATATCCTGCCGGCACGATTATGCAGCAGGATCCCGTTGCCACCGGAAGCAACTCGATGAAATCCACCGGCACCATGAAGATTACCGTCAGCAAAGGGCCAAAAGAGGTTGAAATCCCCAATATCTATCTGATGAGCATCGACACTGCTTTGAAACTTTTGGAGGCCAGGGGCTTTACCAACTATGCCATTGAGGCCAATCCGGAAAACGATCCCGAGATCAACGATGATTATGTGACCGATGCCCAGCCTGCCATCGGCGAAACGATGGCAGTAGATCAGCTTTTGATCATTTATGTCAATCCCCCCGCCAAGATGCTGGATGTGCAGAACTGTGTGGGAATGACCTATGAAGAGGCCAAGATCTTCCTGGAAGAGGCCGGCTTTAAGGTCGAATACGAATATAAAGCCTCTTCTGAAAAGAAAGATAAGGTGTTGGCCCAGAGCGCTATTACCGCCAAAAAGTATTCCACCATCACCCTGACCCTTTCTTCCGGCGAGGAGGAGAGTGTGAATGTGACCGTTTCCGTGCCCATGCCCCAAGAGGCAACGGGTTCTCACACCTTCCATGCCTATGTGGATGGCGTGATGATGGAGGGCGGCACGCTGACCTGCTATCCCTCTGACCGGGCCACCTGGAACGTGAGCCTGACCGGGAAAACCGGCAGTGTGACGCTGGTCATCCGCATTGAAACAGAAGATGGGCTCTTTGCCTATGCCAATTTCACTGTGGACTTTGACAAGGAAACCTATACCGAAAACTGGGTGAAGGAATTCCCGCCGGAAGAGCCTTCTCATCCGGAAGAAGAGTCTTCCGCTCCCAATGAAAATCCCTCTTTGCCGGAAGAAGAATCCTCTCTGCCGGAAGAGGACTCCTCTCTGCCTGTGGGCGAAGAAGAAAGCGAGTTTATCAGTGAAGCTGCATAAGGGACTGTTGCTCTGTTCCAGCGGCGGATTGTTCCGGGTTTTGTGTGAAGATGGCAGCGAGGTCGGATGCACCGCAAGAGGGGCGCTTCGAAAAAAGGGGCAAAGCCCCGTGGCGGGAGATTGGGTCAGCTTTTCCAAGGAAGAGGCGGTGATCCAAGAGATTCTGCCCCGGAAAAACAGCCTGATTCGGCCGCCCTGTGCCAATATGGATCTTTTGGTGTTGGTGATCAGTACCACCGATCCGACACCCAATGTGCGGGTGTTGGATCAGCTGCTTGTGATCGCGGCAAAGGCGGAAATGCAGCCGGTTTTGGTCTTCACCAAAGGGGATCTGAAGGAAGACCCCGAATTGATGACCCTTTATCGGCAGGCCGGATATGCCGTTTTTTCGGTGAACAGCCTGCTGGGGGAGGGAGTCGAACCCCTTCGTGCATTTCTTGCCGGAAAAACAGCCTTGATGCTGGGCAACTCCGGCGTGGGGAAATCCACCCTTTTGAATGCGCTGATGCCGGGCTTGGATCTGGCTACCGGTGAAACCAGTAAAAAACTCGGCCGTGGCAGACACACCACCCGCTGTGTGACCATGTATCCCTTTGAAGGTGGCTTCTTGGCCGACACGCCCGGATTTTCCACGGTGGATCTTTTGCAATACGGCTTGGATGACGAAAAGCAGCTGGCAGA
>JAFQMB010000222.1 GCA_017421095.1 Oscillospiraceae bacterium | reverse complement strand
TTCCGGAATTTCAGAAACATCGCCGGCCAAATAGGCAAGCAGTCTGCGGCGGGCGGTGGCGAGACGGTAAGAAACGCCGCCCAAACGCATATCCAAAATATCAAAGCCGAAGGGCTTGTTTTCCTTGTTCCACTGTTTTTCCAAAAGCAGGGTGAAATTCTGCAGCTTCTGAATGCAGGCGGGAATTTCTTCCAGGGTGATCTGTTCCAACACCTTGCGGTCATCTCTGTCATAGGCGGCCTTCAGGCGCAGACCCATTTCGGCTTTCAGCGTCAAAACCTCGCAAAGGGCGGCTTCGGTTTCAAAGAGATAAGCCCATTTGCCGTTTCGGGCAGCGGCCTGACGAAGCTGGCTTGCGATATTGGCGAAATGCTCGGCGCTGCCGGGAACCACATGGCGATCCATCAACCCCAAGAGAACATCCTGATAGAGTTCGTATTTGCAAGGGGTGTTCAGGCTGTTCACCCGTTCGCTGTTTTCGGGGGTGCAGTTGGGCAGTTCCAAATCCATAAAGTCCTGCCAGATGCCGCCGGTGCAGGAGGTAAAGCGCTCGGCCATCACCTCTTCGCTGCACTCGGGGTCATAGCAACGTTCGGCATAAAGCTGCAAAATGGGCAAAAGGCCAAAGAAGGGAGCCTCGGCGCCGTCATCGCCCCAGGCGGTGATGGTCAGCCATTCCACACCCTCAGCGCGGCAGGCCTTCAAAGCGGCCTCGCTGGTCACCACAGAGAAGGTCTGTGCCGGGCAGAAGTTGCCCCATTTCCAGGCACCGCCGGCAAAGCCGGTGTCGGCTTTCTTCAGCTGGTTTTTGTGCACCTGCAAGCAATCCCGATAGGGCTGTTCTTCGGTGTGATAATAGTCCCAGAAGATTAATTGCACATCTTCGGGGATCTTTTTGTCGATGTTCTCGGGCAGCGGAGTCCAGGTGTCATAATAATCTCTCGCCTTGCCTTCGGCAGAGGTGCGCAGATACATATCGCTCCAGATCATGGGGGTCAGACCGTGTTTTCTGCAGATTTCGCGCACCCGATCCAAATGGCGGGAAAGAATGTCAAAACGGCTGTGATAGCCGTGGCGATAGAGATATTTCCCAAGACCCAGGGTCATGGCCTCGTCCATCCCCAGATTGATAAAGCGGCTCTTGAAGCAATCCGCCATGGTGCCGATCATCTTATCCAGCAGTTCATAAGTCTTTTCTTCTTCAGCCAGAAGAATATCCTTGTTATCCCGCACCTTGCCATAGCAGCGCCAGTTGAAAATGGCGTTCAGGTGGGCAAGACCCTGGATACAAGGGATCATCTCGATGCCGTATTCCGCGGCAAAGGCATCCAGATCTTTTAATTCTTCGGCGGTATAGCGGCCGCGGAAATGGCCGAAATAGGGTTCGCCCGGCACCTCATAGGTATCTTCGGTATAAAGCATCAGACCGTTGTGACCCATAGCCGCCAGCATGATGATCAGCTCTTTTACCTGGTCAGGGCGCATCACAGCGTTGCGGGAGCAATCCACCATGGGGCCCAGCCATTTGGCCCAGCTGTTTTGTTCCACGCAAAAAACAAGCTCATCTCTTCTCAAATGGTCAAACAACAGCATCAAAGCCCGGAAGAAATCGCATTTTCTGCCATAACGGATCTCGGCACATTTTCCATCACTGCGAACAACACAGAGATTGCCCTCTTCCTGTTTGGCCACCACCGGATAACCGGCGGGGTCATCTTCAATCTGCCAGTTTTCCAGCAGTCGGCCGGCCGGAATCCGCAAAGATTCGTCCGAAAGACATATCTTCCATTTCCGTTCCATTGTTCTCGCTCCTTTTTTATCAGCGGCTGTGCCGCAAATTTTCAATTTATTTTATCATTTCTCTCCTTGTTCTGACAAGAGGGTTTCTTGCTTTTTTCAATGTGTTTGACAAGAAGTTTAATAAATAAAGCACAGTATCTCTTGACGCGCAGAAAAAATGGGGGTAAAATATCTTTGTGTTAAACAGAAATCTTTCGGAGGAAATCATATGAAACCCGTTCGTCTGCTTGCTTTTCTTTTTTCTTTTTTGCTGTTGATTTCTCTTGTTTGTGCCTGCACAGTCACACCGGATGAAGAATCTTCTTTGGAATCTTCATCCGAGACTTCCTCTTTCCATCAGGTGGAAAACGAAGAGATTGCCAGCCAGTTTCAGGATTTGCCCAACACGCCTTATTCGTTTACCAATATGACCTATACCAACACCGGCAAATGCGGAGATAATGACGGTCCGGCTTATATGGTCTATTCCACCATTGGTTTTACCAAGGCCAGTTTTGATCTGAAACTCAGCGAGGTGAAGATCAACAACCTTCGTAAAAGTGATGGGTTGCGCTTGAATGCTTATCTTTTCCTGAACGCCGATGTGCATGATGAAAATGGGGACTGGGTGAACTGTTTTGACGCCGGGTTCTGCTATTCCAGTCAAAGAAGAGGCTGGCATCTCTGTTATAATCTTTATACCACCATTACCGGTGTGTATCCCTGGTATGAATCCAGAGTGACCATCGATCCCACCCATGATTATCGGCTGATTTTGGATGTTTCGGAAAAGGAAAACCAGGCTACCCTCACTGCTTATGATCTGACTGAAAACAAGGTGGCTGACTCGGTGACCTTTGAAGCCGCCTATACCAAGCCGGATGGTAGCAATGTTTCGTTCACCCAAAACTTTGCACTGGATTATCCCCAAAATGTGATGTTCACCCCCGATGGCCAGCCTTCCACCGCCGACTGGATGGGAATCGCCCGATATAACACCAACGAGGGCGTTTATATGAAGGACATCCGTGTTTCCAACAGCACCCTGTATCGAGGGGAAGAATCCTTCCTTTGGACAGAAGATCTCACTTCTGCCCGTTCCATCTGGCCTGATCAGCTGCAGGGGTTGGAATATCCGGTGGCGGCTGTTCGGATCGATGCTTATGACAATTCTTTTGAGATCGATTTCAATATGAATCATCCGCTGGAAAAATTGCCTGAACCTCTTGGCCCTTATGTGGAAGAGGAAAGCCGTTCCTGAATCGGTGATCAAAGACCTCTGCTTTCGTTGGTTGGTCATATTCTTATGACCAACCAACAATGAAATCAATTTGCAGAGCAAATTGGTGAAATACGGCTAACGCCGTGTGAAATAGGCTTCGCCTGTGAAATATTTTCTTCGAAAATGTGAAGGAATAAAAAAAGATCCGCAACTTCGCGTTGCGGATCTTTTTTGCAATATTTCGCATTTCCTCAGGAAATATATCATATTCCCGTCAGGGAATATTTCATCGGGAGTTTGCGGGAAATCCTTACCGCAAACTCCCTTTTGCAGCGCGGTCTTTCGGTTTTTCAGATGCGGCCTGCTTTTTCGGTGAGCCGACGGATCTGAATAGCCAGTTGACTGTTGATTTGCCAATCTTCCAGCCGCCAGCGCCAGTTGCCGTCGGCACTGCCCGGCGTGTTGATTCGGGCTTCTTCTTCCAGATTCAGCCAATCGGCCATCGAGATGATGGCGGTGTTGCAGACGCTGAAAAGG
The DNA here is from genome assembly GCA_017421095.1 of Oscillospiraceae bacterium. Lineage (GTDB taxonomy): Bacteria > Bacillota > Clostridia > Oscillospirales > Ruminococcaceae > RGIG1943. Next base: position 11,667 of record JAFQMB010000222.1, on the reverse strand, counting down.
GCTGCTTTCCGGATGGCTGCCGGCAAAAGGGCAGGGGTTGTAATCTCAAAATAGGCCATGGCATTTTTGATGTTGTCTGCCTGTTCGGGGTCTTTGAGCCAGCCGCAGAGGGTTTGGTTATCGTGGGTGCCAACATAACAGATGGCGTTTTTGTCGTGCATATGGGGCAGATAGGGGTTTTTGGCATTGTCGCCAAAAGCAAAAAGCAACACCCGCATCCCCGGAAGCCCCGCTTCTTCCAGCAACTTTTGCACCTTGGGATTGGGGACCCCCAAATCTTCTGCCAAAATGCGGCAGCCGGTGTTGGACTCAAAGAGGGCGTTGATCAAATCTTCTCCCGGCCCGGGATAGAATTTGCCATCAACGGCGGTTTCACACTCTCTGTCCACCGCCCAATAGCGCACGAGTCCCAAAAAGTGATCGATGCGCAGATAGTCATAAAGTTTGGCGTTGGCCGAAAGCCGCCGTTTCCACCAGGAAAATCCGTCTTCCGCCATAAATTCCCAACGGTAAAGGGGGTTGCCCCAACGCTGACCGGTGGCGGAAAAATAATCGGGGGGAACCCCTGCAACCGCCTCGGGGCGCAATTCTTCATCCAATAAAAACTGTTCCGGTTCGGCCCAGACATCAGCGCTGTCATCAGCGGTGTAAATGGGCAGGTCGCCGATCAGTTCCACCTGATGTTTCGCCGCAAAAAGCCGCAGTTTTTTCCATTGATCGAAAAAGACAAACTGGGTGAATTTCCAAAAACGAATCTCTTTTTCCAGTTTTGTTTTCCATTCCAAAAGGGCTTCCTTTTGCCGCTTGCGAATGTCTTCGGGCCATTGATGCCAGCTGACACCGGGGAAGGCCTCTTTCAGGGACATAAAGAGTGCAAAATCTTCCAGCCAGGATTCTTCTGCACAAAAGGCCAGAAAATCCGGCTGGGTTTCGTCAAATCTTTCGGCCGCTTTCCGAAGAAGGGCAAGGCGGTTGTGATAAAGGTCACCGTAATCGATGTAAGAGGCGGCATCTCGATGGGCAGACTGCTCCTCCTCTTCGGTTAAAAGGCCGTCTTTTTGTAACAGTTCCGGGCTGATGAAATAAGGGTTGCCTGCAAAGGCCGAAAAGGATTGATAGGGGCTGTCGCCGAAGCCGGTGGGGCCGCCGGGCAGAACCTGCCAGAGTTTTTGTCCTGCTGTTTCCAAAAATTCCACAAAACGATGTGCCTCACTGCCCAAAGTTCCGATGCCGTAAGGCCCGGGAAGAGAAAAGATCGGCAACAGGATGCCGGCCGCCCGATCCAGGGGCGATTGCTTGCTGTAAAGGGACATATGTCTGCCCTTCCTTCCGTTTCAGACTGCTTTTGATTCTTCAAAAAAAGCAACTGTCTTGATTGTTTTATCATACTCCTTTTTCGGCGGTTCTGTCAAGAAAAACTCTCCTGCAACAGGCTTTTTGCAGCTGTTTTTTGCCATAAAAAGCCCTTTGGGCAATCAGTACAAAAAAAGAAGAGAGAGAAGGGCATCTTTTTTGTTTTTCCTTGGGAAAAAAGTTGTTTTTTTGTTGCAAGGAGAAAAGAAAATGTGTTAAACTGTGTGATAGATTGGGCAGTGTTGGTTCTTGTCTGCCAAAGAAAATGATCGCAAAGAGAGGCGTCCGCTATGAAGGCTATCGGTTTTGACAATGAAGCGTATATCCGACTGCAGAGTGAAGAGATCCGCAAACGGATTGATCTTTTCGGAGGCAAGCTTTATCTGGAATTCGGCGGAAAACTCTTTGACGATTATCACGCCTCCAGAGTGTTGCCGGGGTTTGCGCCGGATGTGAAGGTGCAGATGCTTTTGCAGCTCAAAGAGATGGCAGAGATCGTGATGGTTATCAATGCCGCCGATATTGAGAAAAACAAACAGCGAAGTGACCTGGGTATTACCTATGACGATGATGTTCTGCGCTTGATTGACGCCTTCCGCGGCATCGGCCTTTATGTTGGCAGCGTGGTTATTTCTCAATACAGAGAGCAGCCTTCTGCCGCCGCTTTCCGCCGCAAGCTGGAAGAGCTTGGGGTCAAGGTTTATCTGCATTATTCCATTGAAGGATATCCCAATAAAGTGGCTCATATCGTCAGCGACGAGGGTTTTGGCCGCAACGAATATATCGAAACCCAGCGCCCCTTGGTGGTGATCACCGCCCCCGGTCCGGGCAGCGGTAAAATGGCCACCTGCCTTTCCCAACTTTATCATGAAAACCGCAGAGGAATCCAGGCGGGATATGCCAAGTTTGAAACCTTCCCCATCTGGAATCTGCCTTTGAAGCATCCGGTGAATATGGCATATGAGGCGGCAACTGCCGATCTCAACGATGTGAATATGGTGGATCCTTATCATCTGGAAGCCTATGGGGTGACCACCGTGAATTATAACCGGGATGTGGAAGTTTTTCCGGTGCTCAATGCCATGTTTGAAAAGATTCGGGGAACCAGCCCCTATCAATCTCCCACCGATATGGGAGTGAATATGGCCGGCTTTGCCATTTGTGACGATGCTGTTTGTTGCGAAGCCTCCCGAATGGAGATTTTGCGTCGTTATTATGCAGCCCTTTGTGAACGGATGAAAGGCGGCGGAAGCGACGAAACGGTGGACAAACTGGAACTTTTGATGAACCAGGCCGGTGTCAGCGAGGATTGCCGCCCGGTCTTTGCCGCCGCAAGAGCGCGCAGTGCCGCCACCGATAATCAGCCGGCTGTTGCCATCAGCTTGCCCGATGGCCGGATGGTCACCGGCAAGACCACATCGCTGCTGGGTGCCAGCGCCGCTGCCCTTTTGAATGCTGCCAAGGCGTTGGCCGGCATTGAAAAAGAAAAGCATTTGATCCGTCCCGAGGTGATCGGCCCCATCCAAAAGATCAAAACGGGTGTTTTGGGCAATCACAATCCCAGACTGCATTCCGACGAGGTACTCATCGCTTTGGCCATTTCTGCCGCCACCGATGAAAATGCCTCCCGCGCCATGGAAAGTTTGTCCCTTTTGCGGGATTGCGAAGCCCATGCCACCGTCATTCTGCCTCAGGTGGATCAGGATACCTATCGCAAATTGGGCATCCATGTGACCAGCGACCCCAAATATCAGACAAAAAAACTCTATCATCGCTGAAAAAGCGGTTTTATTTGTAAAAGAAAGGAGAGGGAGAGATGTTTTACGGTTCCCGACGTTTGAGCCGTTGCCGTCTTTTGGGTGGTCATAACTGCAGACAGAGGCGGGTTGCCGCCATCCACGATCTTTCGGGATTCGGCAGATGCTCCCTCACCGTTGCCCTGCCCATCATCAGTGCTATGGGGATGCAATGCTGCCCGTTGCCCACCGCACTTTTGTCCAATCACACCGGCTACCCTTCTTACAGTTTTTTGGAACTGACCGAGGAGATGGGCCGTTTCACAGAGGAATGGGCAAAACTGGATCTGCGTTTTGACGGGATCTATTCGGGCTTTTTGGGGAGCAGCGATCAGATTCATCGGGTGGAGGAATTTTTGAAGAACTTTCACCATTCCAAATGCCTTTATGTCTGCGACCCGGTGTTGGGCGATCACGGAAAAGCCTATGCCACCTGCGGCCCCGATCTTTGGGAAGGGATGCGCAATCTGGTTCGCCAGGCGGATGTGATCACCCCCAATCTTACCGAAGTGTTTTTGATGACCGGTGAGCCTTATGATCCGGATATTTCGGTGCAGCGGCTGATTCCGTTGATCCGAAATTTGACCGAAGACCGTCCCATTTATGTTGCCGTGACCGGCATTGAGTGAAACGGCGAGATCTGCAATTTGGCCTATGACGGCGTTCACGGCGGATATGAACTGATCAGCCGGAAAAAGGAATATGAAAGTTATGCCGGCACCGGGGATGTGTTTGCCAGTGTGTTGACTGCCGCCATGACCAGACAGGAAAATTTCACCTCCGGGGTGAAAAAGGCCGCAGATTTTGTTTCCCGCGCAGTTGCTCTTTCGCATAAAGCCGGCATCCCGATGACTGATGGCGTCTGTTTTGAGCCGTTGCTGAATCGGCTGTAATATCGAAATACCTGCACAGAAAGCTGTGAACATTGTGAAGAAAGAAAAAATCCGGTTGCTTGCTTTTTCTGCCTTGACTGCCGCTATGACCTTTGTTTTGACCATGTTTGTGAAACTGCCGATTCCTTTGACCAACGGCGGTTACGTTCATCTGGGGGATGGGGCGGTGATGTTGGCCGGCGCCTTGTTGCCGATGCCCTATGCGTTGGCCTCTGCGGTGGTGGGGGCCTGTCTTGCAGATTTGATGGTGGCTCCTGCCTGGATTCCCGCCACATTTTTGATCAAGGGATTGACCGTTTTATGTTTCACATCAAAAAAAGAAACCCTTTGCTGTCCGCAAAATTATGCGGCAATCCTGCCCTCGGCCATCATTTGTGCCGGCGGATATTATCTTTATGAGGCCTTAATTTGGGGAAACTTCATCGCGCCCCTGGCCGCGGTTCCCATGAGCTTCTTGCAAACTGCCTGCGGTGCCGTTTTGTTTTTGGCGGCGGCCCTTTCTTTGGATCGGTTGCAGTTCAAACACCGCTTTTTCGGAGGAAAAGTATGACCATTTTATATCAGATCGGAAACAAACTTTATTTGAACATCACCAACGCCTGCCCTTGTGCCTGTGATTTTTGCATCCGTCATAACAAGGAACGGATGGGGGAAATGCAGGCGGATGAGAGCCTTTGGCTGGAGCGGGAACCCACCGAAGAAGAGGTGCTTTCCGCGGTGGAAAAGGCGGATCTTTCTTCTTATGAAGAGGCTGTTTTTTGCGGCTTCGGTGAGCCTACCTGCCGGCTGCCTCTGCTTTTGAAAACCGCCCGGCTGATCAAAGAAATGGCACCGACGCTGCCGGTCAGATTGAACACAAACGGCCTTTCGGATCTCATTTGGAAACGAAAAACCGCAGATGAAATGGCCGGATTGATCGATCGGATGAATGTGAGCCTGAACGCTTCGGATGAAGAAAAATATCTGGCTGTGACCCACGCTTCTTTCGGCAAGGGCAGTTATGAGGCGATGCTGCAATTTGCAAAGGACGCTTCCAAGATTGCCGAAGTGACGGTGAGCATTGTGGATTGCATCGGCCAGGAGGAGATTGAAGCCTGCAAAAAGGTTTGCGAAGAAAGGGGACTGGATCTGCGGATTCGCCCTTATGAAGAATAAAAAACGGCCCTGTGTTTTGAAAACACGGGGCTTTTTGATTGTTTTGGACAAATTGCGGCAAGCAGAAGGACAAATTGATGCTCTTTTTTTAAAAAAAGAGATGCTATAATGAAAAAAACGGCAACCGCCGCAGAAAGAGAGGGTTTTATGATGGCAAAGGCAATGATTCACGCCCACAGAGGGGCAAGCGGACACGCACCGGAGAATACATTGGCGGCTTTTCGGAAGGCAATCCTTTTGGGGTCGGATGGGATTGAATGTGATATTCATCTTTCGGGTGACGGGGTTTATGTGGTCTGCCACGACGACACTGCAGACCGCACCTCCAACGGCAGCGGAAAATTATCCGATTATACGGTGGAAGAGTTGAAAAAATTGGATTTCGGCAGCAAATATTCTGCCGATTTTGCCGGTGAACCCATTCCCACCCTCCATGAGATGCTCTGTGTGGTGCATGATATGGATCCCATCAACATCGAAATCAAATGTTTGGGCAACAACACCGATGAAGAAATCCACGCTTTCTATGCCTTTTTGGCCGGGGAACGGGTGGTGGAACGGGTGATCATCTCCTGTTTTAACGGGGATCTTTTGGTGCGCTTGAAGGAGCTGCACCCCGATCTCAGATGCGGTTGGCTTTGCTATGGTGAGGATGTGAAGCGCTCGATCGATCTGGCTGTTGCCGGAAAGCTGGACGCCATTCATCCGGATTTTTACCATGTGGACGAAGCTTATATCCGGGAGGCACATGCCAACGGAATCCAGATCAATGTCTGGACGGTAAATGACGCCAAGGATATTCAGGCTATGTTGGATATTGGCTGTGATGGGATCATTACCAACTATCCCGACAGAGCCCGAGCCCTTATCGGCTGAGAAAATGCAAAAAAGAAAGCCGCCTGTCTTTTTTTGACAGGCGGTTTTTTGTGAACACTCGCAAATGTATGGGATACCGGGTTCTTTTCTAAAATCAGAAAATACAAACCGAGAGGGGTTGATCCGGCGGCGCCGCCGAAAGAAGAAAATCGATGCCCTCCCTGCCGCCGGCCTCTTGGATGGAAGAGAGGGTGGCCTGCAAAGCCAGTTGAGGCAGGTTGTTTTCTTTGCTGATGTGGCCCAAAACAAACCTTGTGGTGCCATGGCGGAAGAGACGTGCGGCAATTTCCGAGGCCTGGAGATTGGAAAGATGGCCAAAAGGCCCTTCAATCCGCTTTTTCAAAGGAAAGGGATAATGGCCCACCCGCAACATTCCGGGGTCATAGTTGGATTCCAAAAGCACCAGATCCGCCCCTTCGATATGGTGCATCATTTCTTCGGAAACATGTCCTGTATCGGTTAAAATCGCGGCAGAACGGTCTCTGCTTTGCACAAGAAAGCCCAAACTGCCCACCGAATCGTGGCTGGTGGCAAAAGGCAGAATCTCAAAATCTTCCACAAAAAAAGGCTTTTCGGGAGAAATCTCATGACAGATCGCGTTTTCCGGAATGCGGCCTTCCTTTTTCAATAGCCGAATCACCGGGGCGGTGGCGTAAAGCGGAACCGGATGGCGTTTCAAAAAAACCGAAAGGCCTTTGGTATGGTCGATGTGTTCGTGGGTGATCAAAAGACCCGAAAGAGAATCAGAGTCGATGTTCCCGGATTCCAACCCCCGACAAACGGCCGCAGAACTGATGCCGCAATCAAAAAGCAGTGCGCTTTTGCCCTCGGCCAGACAGGAGGCATTCCCCGAAGAAGAGCTGGCCAGTGTAAAGAAACGGGGCATAGATTTTACCTCACTTCTTCAGTTTGAGGTTTGAAACGCAAAACGATATCGCTGGAACAACCTTTGGCATCGTAATAGGAAAGAATACTGCCAAAAGCGGTTTCTTTTTCCAACATTCCTGCCCGGTTGCGATCCTTTTTGGTCAAGCCGCAGTGGGCGAGAAGAAAGGCGTCGTTGGCAGTTTTGACGGCCGATTCTTCCTGGGGTTTCCAGGTTTTGGGAACCGGGCGTTCCACCCCGTTTTGTTCCACCGGCCCCTCTTCGGCATTAACAGCCACCGAAAAACGGATATCGGTCAGCCCTTTTTCTCTGTCGAAGCAAAGAGAAAGGATGCATGTTTCGCCGTAAAGATTGCAGGGAGAAAGAAAATAGTGACAGCTGCCCTTTTCGGGGGTGTGGGCATAGCGGATGGCCGTTTCGGGAAAGACCCCCAAAAACGCCTCTCTCGACATAAAGGGGGAAAGGGTAGGAAGCCCTTCCGGGGTGATAGAGCCGGTTGTCAGATCGATCATGGTCGTTTGCTCCTTATAACAATAATAAATAATTTTTTTACAGGCGTTTGGAGATCCAGTTTTCCAGATCTTCCTGCTCTTGCTTCATTTCCAGATCATTGTGGGGCTCGTGTCGGCAGGATTCATAGAAGATCAGTTCCAAATCCTTTAACCCCGCCTTTTTCAGCCGGTGATAGGTTTGAGAAACCCCTTTTCCGTAATTTCCCACCGGATCCTGTCTGCCTGCAACAAGCAAAACGGGCGTCTCCTTGCAAACGGTTTGGGGCCATTTGGCGCTTGTTACCAGACGCATCAGTTCAAAAAGAACATAAAATCCCGACCAGGTGAACAAAAATCCGATTTTGGGATCGGTTTCATAACTCTTTCGCAGATGGAGGCATCCGGTGATCCAGGCTTTTTTCGAGGGATCTTTACGCTTGAAACGGTTGTTGAAGTTGCCGAATGCAATGGCGTCCAGCGTTTTTGCAGGCTCCTTGCTTTTGCCCATCCGGATGCCGGTTTTGGCGATTTTTTTTGCCAAAGGCAACAGGGGGTTGGTGCCGCCCGTTCCCGAAAGGATGATCAGATCCGAAACCCCGGGATAAAGGGTCATCCCGTATCGGGTGATAAAAGAGCCCATGGAATGCCCGAAAAGGATGAGTTTTTTGCCGGGAAAACGCCTTTTCAGTTCCCTTGTGACCGAAAAGGTATCCTCGGCCAGATAAAAAGCCCCTTTTTCGTCGGGAATATGACCGTGTTCTCCTTCTTTTGCGGTTCTTCCGTGGCCAAGGTGATCGTGCCCGGCCACCACAAAGCCTTTTTCGGTCATGGCATCGATCAGGTTGCCGTAGTTTAGAAAATATTCGCTCATTCCGTGGCAGATTTGAAAGATGCCGCGAATCTCCCCTTGGGGCAGAATGTAATAACAGGCAAGACGGTGTTCCCCATCGGCCGAGGGAAGAGAAAACGATTGGATATCAGGTTGCATCAAAAGGCCTCCCTTTGATCAAAATCCAAAAGATGCAGAGGTGCTTGAACTGTCCGATTTCATTATAAACGATAAGAGCCGAAAACGCCAGTATTTGAATCAAAAAATCCGATTTTGAATCAGAAATTCAGAAAAAAGTCATTTCCTTTTTTGCAAAGACAGGGTATAATGAAACAAATCTATCTGTTTTGTGTTGAAAGGAATTATGGATATGTCGGCAATGAATCCTTGGAGCAAAACCAAAAAAATTATGGTAACGCTGGCCAGTTTGGCTTTTATTGTGTTGGTGTCGCTGCCGTTTGTTTTGCAGTCTGACCGTCTGCGGGCGGATATTACCACCGTTTCCAGAGGACAGGTGATTCGCACCGTGGAAGCGGAGGGGGTTTTCGGATTGGGCGAAAGCCGGACGCTGACCGCTGTAAACGGGGTTTGGCTCACCGGAGAAGAGGAACAGCTTCTTTTGGGTAGTTTGGTGAAAAAAGGGGAGGTTTTGCTGCGAAACGAAGCAGGGGAAACCCTTGTTGCCCCCATCGACGGTTTGGTGACCAACGTGGTATGTGGCAATCCCGGTTTGATCACCGTCACCGCCTGCCAATATGATCGGATCACTCTGCTTGCGCCTGCAGAGGAGGCAGATTCCTTTGAGGTGGGGCAGAAGGTGGTGTTTTCCGAAAGCCTTTCGGGCAGCATTTCGGCTGTGGCAGACGGGGCAGTGACAAAAGATGGCGTCACCGGACTTCCCGTTTTGGTGGAATTTTCCGATTCTGCGGCAGCAGAAGATTTTGCGCTGGCCGGCGAAAAGGTCACCGCTTCGATTCAGGTGGAGGTCAGCGAGGAAAAGGCAGTATATCTGCCCAAAAAATGTTTCCTGACCGATGCCAGCGGCAATCTTTATTGCTATGCGGTGGACGAAAAACACAAGGCTTATACCGTTTTCCCCTCGGTCGGCATCATCGGGGATGATCGGGTGGAGATTCTTTCCGGGTTGTCTGTGGATCAGCGGGTGGTTTTGGAGATCCCTGAAGGCATTCGAGAGGGAATCGTGGTTCTGCCGCACTTTATTGAAAGCATCGAGGAATAACGAATGACAAGCCAGACGGAACTTTGCGGAATTCTGCCGGTTTATAAGCCGGCGGGATATACCAGTTTTGATGTGATCGCCCGTCTTCGGGGAGTTTTACACCTGAAAAAATTGGGCCACGGGGGAACACTTGATCCCATGGCAGAGGGTGTTTTGCCGGTGTTTGTGGGGAGCGCCACCAAACTGGTGGATTTTGTTCCCGAAGGGGATAAAACCTATCGGGCAACCATTCGGTTTGGCGCCTTTTCCGATACCGGCGACAAAACCGGCCGATTGGAAGCGGCAGCTTTGCCTGATTTTTCTTTTGAACAGCTTCAGACAGCCGCCCGAGAGATGGAGGGGGAAAGCCTGCAAATTCCCCCGATGTATTCTGCCGTCAAGGTGAACGGAAGAAAACTTTATGACCTGGCAAGAGCAGGGATCACGGTGGAACGGCAGGCCAGAAAGATTTTTGTCCATCGATTTTTAATTCTTTCTTATGAAGAAGAAACCAAAACGGCGGTGGCAGAAATCCGCTGCTCCAAGGGCAGCTATGTGCGGGTGTTGGCAGAGGATCTGGCAAAAAAATGCGGAACCGGCGCATATCTGACCGGGTTGGTCCGAACCGAGGCAATGGGCTTTACAGAGTCCGATTGCCACACCCCGGATGAGATCAAGAACGCGGTAGAAGCGGGCAGACTTTCCGATCTTTTGCTCTCGGCGGAACGCCCTTTTCTCGGGGCATATGGGGTTTGTTTGAACGCTCGACAGGAAAAATTGTTCCGAAACGGCAGCAAACTGCCCCTTTCGGAATTGAAGGATGTTTTCGGCAAGGAGCCGAAGTTTGAAGATTCGCCCCTGCCGGTTTTCGGTGAGGCAGGGCTTCTTGGAATGGGCGAGCGACGGGAAGAGGAGGATGTGATGCGCATCCGAAGACTCTTTCATCTGCAAAAAGAAACAGAATAAAAGACGAAGGGAGGAAAAAGGGATGGTCATTCTGCGCGATTATGAAAATTTAAAACTGACAGAAAAAAGCGTTGTGGCCATCGGCTTTTTCGACGGCGTTCATAAAGGCCATCGGCAGGTGTTGCAGCAGCTGTTGGAAGTCTCTGAAAAAGAAGGGTTGACTCCTTGCGTTTTCACCTTCGATTTGACCGGGGAAGAATCTCCCAAGGAAAATTTTTCTCTCCTTTGCGATTTGGATGAACAGGCCCGCCTGTTGGAAGAGGCGGGTGTCGCGGTTTTGTTCCGCCCCAAATTTTCCGAAATTTCCCATCTGACCCCGGAAGAGACGGTTGTGGATCTGTTGGCCGGGCGGCTGGCAGCATCGGCAGTGGTGGCGGGATATGATCTGCGTTTTGGGAAAAAGGCGGCAGGGGATCTTGCCTATCTGCAAGAAAAAGGCGGCGAAGCGGGCATTCGGGTTTTTCCGGTTGCGCCGGTGATGTTCGATGGGCAGGCGATCTCCTCCACCCGAATCCGTGAGGCGGTCAAAACAGGAGATACCGATGCCGTCAAAATGATGCTGGGCCGACCCTTTTCTTTTTCTTCCCGGGTTTGTGACGGGCAAAAACTGGGCCGCACGCTGGGGTTTCCCACATTGAATCAAGAAATCCCTTCCAATATCACCCTGCCTCGATTTGGGGTCTATTGCAGTTTGGTGGAATGTGAGGGCGTCTGTTATCAGGGGGTCACCAATATCGGTATCCGCCCCACCGTTGGGGGAGAATTGCCCCTGGCGGAAACCCATCTTTTGCACGCTGCAGGAGATTTTTATCAAAAAAATTCCCATGTGCAGCTGCTTTCTTTCCTCCGGCCGGAGCAAAAATTCGATTCGGTTGCCCATCTGCAAAGGGGGATTGCAGCGGATATCTTGGCCGCGGAGGCCTATTTTTCTGCCCTTGAAAAGGGGCCAAAAAAATAATTGCAGAAAATTTGAAAAAAGTTTCAAAAAGTGCTTGACTTTTGAAATGGAATCGAGTAAGATATACCTCGTCACTTGCGAGCGCGGTGACTGCAAAGGGAGCATAGCTCAGCTGGGAGAGCACCTGCCTTACAAGCAGGGGGTCACAGGTTCGAGCCCTGTTGTTCCCACCAAAAAGTTGGCCCGGTAGTTCAGTTGGTTAGAACGCTAGCCTGTCACGCTAGAGGTCGTGGGTTCGAGCCCCA
>JAFQMB010000221.1 GCA_017421095.1 Oscillospiraceae bacterium | reverse complement strand
TTCTTTTGCTGCAAAACGGCTGCGGCGTGCCCGGTTCCAAATGGTTCGGCAAGGTGGCAACCTTTGTTTTTTATCTTTCCATGCTGATTTTGGTGGCAGCCCCCGATGCGGTGGCCTGGCAGCCTTTCAACTATCTTTTGATTTTGGTCAATATGGCCATCATCACCTTTTCTTTTCTTTCTTATATTCCCATTTTTTGGAATCTTTGGAATGACCGTCCCAACAAGGTATCTGACAATCTGAAAAACGACTGAGGCTTTCCCTAAAGAAAAAGTCAAAGCGCCATTACCTGAAAAAAGGGTAATGGCGCTTTTTTATTGTCATAGTATACAAATGAAAAAACAGAGATTTGTGCTGGTATCCAAAATTGAGTAAGACACCTTGAAATATATTATTTGCGTGCTAAAATAGACACATCAAATTTTGGGAGATGTTTAAAATGAAAAAAATGTTAGCGTTTCTTTTAGCGATTTCCTTATGCTTATCCTTTGCTGCCTGCAGTGGCGACGATAATCACTTTGTAAAACCCACAAACTATGCAACCGTGTTGGTTGTTACCATCAACCCACAATTTAAGCTATATCTTGATAACAACGGTGTGGTTTTAGCCACTGAGCCCGTCAACGAAGATGCAAAAGCTATTATGAGCGAAATCAATCTCGAAAACAAAAGTCTTGAAAGTGTTATTAAAGAGATTTTGGTAACCGCTAATGAAAACGGCTTTGTTAAGACTAACGCTACGGTAGATTTTGAAATTGCCGAAACCGTCGACACAACAGTTGATACCGCCGCTATTTTAACCAAAGCAAAGGATGCTTCCGAGAAAACCGCAAAGGATGAAAACATCATTATTGCAGTTGAAATTGTAAACGACGAAAAAACCGAGAGCGAATCCTCGACATCCGCCCATCAGCACAGTTACGCAAATGCTACCTGTACCGAACCTAAGAAATGTTCCTGCGGTGCTACCGAAGGCTCTGCTCTGGGACACGAATATGTAAATGGAAAATGTACCGTTTGCAGCGCAGAAGACCCTGACTTTAAAACCGAAAACAATAGCAAGACTGAAAGTGAATCCTCGACGCCTGTCCATCAACACAGCTACAAAAACGCCACCTGTACCGAACCTAAGAAATGTTCCTGTGGTGCAACAGAAGGCAAAGCTTTGGGACACAAATATACGGACGGAAAATGCACCGTTTGCGGCGCTGAAGACCCTGACTATGTGCCCTCCTACACATCGGTTAAGGAAAAGGTTTGTAATTGGGAAGGGATTGTATTTTCTGCTGACGGCAACACAGCATACAGTTTGGGCCTTGTGTTATACGGCGACGAAATTGTAATAGGTGCAGGTATTGGCGACAAAATCGATCCCGATATGCCCGAAGCCGCCGATGCTATTGAAATTAACGGAAATTTGTATTATTTTGGTCGCGGAACCGGTGGCATTCCCCTTAATTCCGTCACCGAGGACGGTACTACCGTTACAATTGTTGACGGCGCAAACGGGCAGTTGGTGTTAACCCGTGTAGATGAAAACACCTTAAAGGTTACCTCCTCTCCCGATAATTTCGGCCATGAAGGCGAAGAATATTATGTTGTAGGTAAAATACCTGTGGGTACAATTTTTGAAGCTGTTGCCGAAGAATAAATACTTTAACCGCCCAGAATTCTGGGCGGTTTCTTTTTGCTTACATCGGTTCCAAGACACACCTTTGCTCTTTTTTTGAGATAATTTTTTCACGATATTGGAAACATTCTTCCGGCGTGGTCGATGCGAAAAGGTTCCGGAAGAAGCAAACTTCCCACCGGCAAAATCTCTAATCCCATCTGTTTTAGTCCCGAAAGAATCCCGGGAAGAGCTTCCAGAGTATTTTCTTTTCCGGTATGAAACAATAAAATATCGCCGGAAGTGGTTCGCTTCAAGACTCTGTTCGTCATCTCTTCGGCAGAGGGGCCCTTCCAATCCAAAGAATCCACACTCCATTGCACATAAAGATATCCTGCGTTGGCAACCGCCTGCACCACATGGGTATCAAATTCGCCGTATGGTGCGCGATAATAGGGAAGAATCTTGATGCCCAATTCACGCAAGCGTTTTTCACAGGCGAAAAGATCCTTTTGAATCTCTTCTTCGGAAAGGGAACAGACATGGGGATGTGCATCTGAATGGTTGGCAATTTCATGCCCGGCTTTTGCAATGGCTTTTATCACCTTCGGGTTTTCTTTCACATAATCGCCCACCACAAAAAAGGTGGCCTTCACATCTGCATCTTCTAAAATCTTCAATAGTCTTGGGATTTCTTCTCCCTCCCAGGCGGCATCAAAAGTCAAAGCAACAGCTTTTTTCTCGGTTTCAACCGAAAAAACAGGAACCGTCATCTCTTGCTGATCTGAAAGGGTTTGAGCGCTTTCAAATCGATTTCCGACAGGAATTATGAACAAGGCAGGGAAGAGAAGCAGAAAAAATAACAACTGTGCTCCAATTTTGAAAATTTCCTGTCGATTCAAGACCATCCCTCCAAAAATATTGGTTACCGTTTCATTTATGTCGTCAAATGGGGAAATATGTGTAAAAAAACTTTCTTTTTCGCAAGAAAGCATTTGAGTTTTATGGGAAAATGTGATAAAATTGAATATATATGTTTTATTGAGTAAAACCGACATTCGTTCTGATGGAGGAGAGATTATGGCAAAGATCAAATTGGCTGTTTTGTTTGGCGGTTCCAGTTCTGAACATTCGGTTTCTTTGGTTTCCGCAACCACTGTTTTGCGCAGCCTGGATCCGGAGCAATATGATATCATTCCCATCGGGATCACCGATAAGGGCCGTTGGCTCTTTTATCCCGGTCCTTATGAAGATCTGGAAAATGATAACTGGCTGCAATGCCCCGATAATGTGCCCTGCATTCTTTCGCCCGACCGCCAGGTTCACGGTTTGGTGAAGTTCATCGGGGAAGGCGAGATCACCCTTCAACGGATCGATTGTGTTTTCCCGGTGCTTCATGGCAGAAACGGGGAAGACGGCACCATTCAAGGCTTGGCGGCTTTGGCCGGTATTCCCTGCGTAGGGTGTGATCTGCTCTCTTCGGCTGTTTGTATGGATAAAGACCTGACCCATACCGTTTTGACTCAGGCCGGCATCAAAAATGCCCCCTGGCAGGTGGTGCATCACGCCAACGACGAATCTTTCGAATCTATCAAAACCCGTTTGGAAGAAAAACTGCACTATCCGATGTTTGTGAAACCCGCAAATGCCGGCAGTTCGGTGGGAATCAATCGGGTGGATGGTCCCGAGTATTTGCAGGATGCTATCCAGATTGCTATGGCACACGATCCCAAGGTGGTCGTTGAGGCGATGATCACCGGCTCGGAAGTGGAATGTGCGGTTTTGGGGAACGAACATCCGGTAGTGAGTGTTCCCGGTGAAATCACCCCTTGCAACACCTTTTATGATTATGAAGCCAAATATCTTTCCAACAGCGGCCTGACCATTCCCGCCCGGTTGGATGCAGAGTTGACTGCAAAAGTCAGAGCCGTTGCAAAGGCCGCCTATCAGGCTTTGGGCTGCCGCGGTATGGCAAGAGTGGATAGTTTTGTGAATAAAGAAACCGGGGAAATTGTGGTCAATGAG
>JAFQMB010000220.1 GCA_017421095.1 Oscillospiraceae bacterium | reverse complement strand
AAGGCAGACCCAGCCGCACAATCTCACCAAGCATATCCAAATGGAAGCGGATCTTTTTGAGTTCCACACTGAAAATCTGACCCTTTTTACAGAGATAGATCATACACAGCAATACACTGACTCCTTGGCTGATCACGGTTGCCAACGCCGCAGACCAAACCCCAAAGCGAAAAACCCCCACAAACAGAAGATCCAACAAAACATTGATCAGCGATGAAATAATCAGATAATAAAGGGGACGGCGACTGTCACCCAGGGCATTCATAATGCTGCGGCAGGTGTTATACATCACCATCGCCATGGCACCGAAGAAATAGACTCTGAAATATTCAATGGCATCAGGCAAAACTTCGGGATCGGTGTTCATCCAGCGAAGAAAAGTCGGGGTAAAAAGCACACCCACCACCGTCAAAACCAGGCCGCTGAGCAACCCGAATGCCAAATCGGTGTGGATGGCTCTTTTCACATCCTCATACTGTTTGGCACCGAAATAACGGCCGATGACCACCCCGGCCCCCATAGCCATTCCGGCAAAGAAGCTGATCATCAAAAAGATCAGCGTGCCGGAGGAGGTCACAGCAGCAAGGGCCTCTGTTCCCAGAAAATTGCCCACAATCAAGGCATCGGCGGTGTTATAAAGTTGCTGAAACACCTGACTGAGAAAAACCGGCAGCGCAAAGGAAATGATCAGCTTATACGGACTTCCCTGCGTCATATCCTTTACTCCGGATTTTTTTATCTTCATTGTTTTTTCCATATGATTTTCTACCCCTTTTTTATCCTTTTCATTATTACACAATCTTTTCTTTCTGTCAATGAACCCGGAAAGGCTGACGAGGACTTTATAAAAGATCTTGCATTTTCTTCCCCGCTCTCTTATAATAATCGAAAAGGAAACGGGTGTGTTTTTCCGTTTCCGATATTTCAACGAAACGAGGGTTTTATCAATGGAAAAAACGAAATTGGGTCTGCCTGTTACTTTGACCACGGCCATCGCAGTGTTGCTGATGATGTTCGGCGGATATACCACTGCTGTTTTGGTGGTAGGCTATGTGTTGATTTTTGAAAGCAACGCTTCTTTGAAACGTGTTGTCGCCACCGCTTTGGTTGTGATGTTGGCCTGCTCGATTTTGAGTTTCTTTTTTGGCCTCATCCCCAGCCTGGTGGGTTTGGTTCAGTCCCTTTTGGGCATCTTTAAGGTCTATTTCAGTATGGAATTCTTCTATAATGTGGAGGCTTTCTTCTCGAATATCGTCAGCCTTGCCAAGAGCGTTGTTTTGGCGCTGTTGGCTGTGACCGCCTTCATCGGCAAGCCTGTGGAACTGCCCATTGTGAAGAAATATATCGACTAAGTTATTTCCAAAATCAAACACCCACCCGAAACTTTTCGCTCGGGTGGGTGTTTTTTTGCGTCATCCTGCAAAAGGATGGTTTTGTTTTTTACAAAATATTATTTCGCCTCAGCCAGCTTCACCTGAACCGTGATACTCTTGCCCGCTTCCAGTTTATCCGCACGGTAAACCTGGAAGGTGGCGGTATCGCCGGGGGTGTAATAATAACTGAGCAGTTGGGTGAGATCGGTGACAAATTCCAGTTGCACATCATCCAGACTGACCAGAATATCACCGGCGCGAAGACCTGCCTGATATGCCGGGCTCTTTTCATCAATCTCAACAATCACAAGTCCCACAGGCACACCATAGACCCGCGCAGTCCATTGATCAACCTCTTGCACACTGACACCGAGATAAACCCGATCGGTGACCTTGCCGTTCTTCATCAACTGATTCAAAATGGGTTGTGCATCGGTCATACTGATGGCAAATCCCATATTTTCATAGCCGGTAGCCACAATTTTGCTGGAATTGATGCCGATAACCTCGCCTTTGGTGTTAACCAGCGCGCCGCCCGAATTACCGGGGTTGATGGCAGCATCGGTTTGAATGCAGGACATAGGGATACCGGAGCCCGTTTGAATCTGACGATCCAGAGCGGAAACAATGCCCATGGTCACGCTGCCGGCAAAATCCATCCCACCGGGGTTTCCGATTGCCACCACATAATCGCCCACAGACATTTCTTCCGGATCGCCGAATTTAACAGCAGGAAGATCGGTTGCCGAGATCTTGATCACCGCCAGATCGGTGTAACTATCCTGGCCGATCACTTTTGCTTCATACCGTTCACCGTTTTCCAGCACCACTACGATACCGTCTGCCCCATCGATCACATGCTGGTTGGTCACAATATAACCGTCACTTGTGGCGATGATGCCGCTGCCTTCTCCAATAGGGGCAAAGGGATATTCATCCACATAACTGCAAACCCCGACGATACCCGGCCGCACCTTGGAAGCGATGGCCGAAACAGAAAGATATTCGGTCGGAACATCAGAGTCCGAAGAGCCGGAGCCTCCTTCCTGGCTTTGGCCGATGCTGATCTCGGGGGCCACAGAAGATTCATTCCCCAAAGAGCTGCTTTCACTGCTTCCTTCGGAAGGAAGTTCATTTCCGCCGCCCAGATAATCCTTCCACATACTGACCGAAGCAACGATCAACACCAAGATAACCACCAGCGTCACGCCCAAAGCGATTTTACCACCGATATTTCTGCGCCGACGGTTTTTTCTTTCCAGTTCGGCATAATTCTGATAATCCCAGCGATAAGGGGTTCTGGGGGCATCATAATGAGCGGCTTTGGGCTCTGCTTCCATAACAGGGGGAGTTTCTTCTGTTTTGGGAATTTCCTCCGTTGGTAGTGTTTCTGCAACAGAGCTGACCTCTTCCGTCTTGGAAGATTCTTCCTCAAAAGTGGAAGTCTCCTGAGAGGAAATACCTCCCTGCTCTGCCTCGGACTGTGGCTCTTTCGGCGAAACAACCGGCTCCGGTGCGGGGGAAACACGCTCCTCTTCGGGCTGCAGATCCATTTTCATTTCCTGTTCATTCATTTGATTGTCCTCCCATAAAGATGCGCTTTTTTGTGTCTTTCGCCAAAGGAAGCGACACGCGGAAACTGGTGCTTTCGTCCTTCACGCTGCTCACACTGATGCTGCCGCGATGGGCGTCCACAATTGATTTGACAATATACAAACCGAGCCCCACGCCGTTTTTATCCAGGCCGCGGGAACGGTCTGATTTATAGAATCGGTCAAAGATACGGGAAATATCCTCTTGGGAGATGCCCTCGCCGGTATTGGTGATGGTCATCACCCCCATATTTTCAGTCGTATCCTTTTTGAAGGTGATGCGGATGGTTCCCCCTTCCGGGGTGAATTTCACCGCATTGTCAATCAGATTATAAATCACCTGGTTGATCAAATCGGCATCAGCAGACACGGGCAGATGATCCTCTTCCAGTTCGATTTTGATCTTTTTTTCTTCAATCCGTTGCTCAAACGAAAAGAGCATACTGCAGGCGGTGTCAAAGAAATTGATAGAGGAAAGATTGAGATGCACTTCCCCCGCCTCAATTTTGGCCACATTCATCATCACCACCACCAATCTGGAAAGGCGCTTTACCTCGTCCGAAACAATTTTCAGATAATAACGCTCTTTTTCCGGCGGAATGGTTCCATCCAAAATGCCGTCGATAAAACCGCCGATGGTGGTCATAGGAGTTCGCAGATCGTGGGAAATGTTGGCCACGAAGCTGGAACGGGTTTGCTCGTTTTTAGAAAGGGCATCGGCCATTTCGTTGAAACTGATGGCCAACTGTCCGATCAGGTCATCCTCATCCCCCACCGGCACACGCACCGAGAAATCTCCTTTTGCGAAGCTGTTGGTTGCCCGGGCAATCTGGCGCAGAGGCTGCGCCATGCGTTTGGTGAGATAATAACTGACCAAATAGGCGATGGCCATTACGATCAAAACGTTCAACAAAAAAAATCGGCGCATCCCGTCTAAAAAGGCCGAGACGGTGACATTTTCCATCGCCACAAACAAATACGCATAGATTTCACCGTTTTGGTTCATACAAGCTCTGGCAGAAACGCTTTTGCTCTCGCTCAGATAGCCCTTCAAATTGGTGGAAGAGAAAAATTCCTCCCCCCGCCGAACCGCCTGAGTCACCTCATGAGAGAGAACCTTCCCGGCAAATTGTTCCGCGTCAGAGGTGGCCAGCAATCGGCCGCCGGTATCCACCAGAATGATCTCATTTCCGCTGGCATCTCCCAAAAAGGCGAAACCGGCGGTGAGATCGGATATCTGTAATCGGTTGCCGTTTCTTTTATCCAGCGAACTTTCCACCAGCCGGGCGGCAGCTTCGGTCTGCTGATCCAAAATCTTTTGATTCTGCACATTGGCATATTCTCCCACAAAACTCAACAATAAGGTGCTCAAAAAGCCAACAGCAAGAAAAAGAACGCTCAAAGAAACGGCAAAGTATCTGCGAAAAAGACCTTCCATCGATCTCAATCCTTCGCTTCGAATTTATAGCCCACGCCCCAAACGGTTTTCAAACCCCACTGTTCGGAAACGCCTTCCAGTTTCTCTCTCAAACGCTTGATATGCACATCTACCGTCCGGGAGTCGCCGAAATATTCAAAGCCCCAAACCTCATCCAGCAACTGGTCACGGGTGAACACCCGATTGGGATTGCTGGCCAGATGGAATAAAAGTTCCAGTTCTTTGGGCGGTGTATCCACCTTTTTGCCGGCCACCGTCAATTCATAGCGGGTCATATTCACCCGCAGTTGATCAAAATTCACCTCTTTGACCTCGGCATCGGGAGCGGCGTGCATGGTGCGGCGCAAAACCGCCTTGACTCTGGCAACCACCTCTTTGTTATCAAAGGGCTTGACGATATAATCATCGGCGCCCAGTTCCAATCCCAAAACCTTATCGAAGGTTTCCCCTTTGGCGGTGAGCATAATGATGGGCAGGTTGGAGGTTTTTCTCACCTCTCTGCACACCTGCCAACCATCCATCCCGGGCAGCATAATATCCAAAAGCATCAGATCCGGCTCTTCTGCCGAGCGATATTCCAATGCAGCAGCGCCATCATGACAGACGCTCACCAGAAAACCTTCTTTTTCCAAATAGAGTTTCAAAAGTTCGCAGATATTTTTATCATCATCCACAATCAGAATCTTGGTCATCCCAAGCACCCCTTTCGATTACCTTTTTCAGATCACGGGAACCGCCGCCACGGTCAGGTTTTCTTCTGTGGCAGACAGCACCACCTTTTTGGGCGGATTCTCGCCCCGGTCCACCACCAACCGGGAGATGGGATCTTCCACCTCTCTGCGGATGGTGCGGCGGATGTCTCTTGCACCGTAACCGCCCTTGAAGGCAATTTGGGCGATCCGATCAGATGCCGCCGCATCAAAGACCAGTTCCATTCCCCGCAGTTTCATTCCCTCTGCCAATTCGTTCAACTGCATCCGGGCGATTTCACGGAAGTTTTCTTCGGTCAACGGATGGAAATGGACAATCTCGTCAATTCTTGCAATAAACTCGGGACGCAGGAAATTTTTCAAAGCCCGCATGCTCTTTTCTTTGCTTTGATCCTCTCTGCTCTTATCAAAGCCCACCACAAAGCTCTTTTCGCTGCTGCCGGCGTTGCTGGTCATCACAATCACCGTGTTGCGGAAAGAAACGGTGCGGCCGTGGGCATCTTTTACCTTGCCCTCGTCCAGAATCTGCAACAGAATGTTCAAAACATCCGGATGGGCCTTTTCAATCTCATCAAAGAGCACCACCGAATAAGGCTTTCTGCGCACCTTTTCGGTCAGCTGGCCGGCATCATCATAACCCACATATCCCGGAGGCGAACCGATCAAACGGGCTACCGTGTGTTTTTCCATAAACTCGCTCATATCCAAACGGATCATGGGCTCGGTGCTGTCAAACAGCGTTCTGGAAAGGACTTTGACCAATTCGGTCTTCCCCACCCCGGTGGGCCCCACAAACAGGAAAGAAGCCGGGCGGATTTCGGGGGTCAGACGGACTCTGGTGCGGCGAATGGCATCCGAAACCAAACGGATGGCTTCCTTTTGCCCCACAATCTTTTCAGAAAGAATTTCCTCCAACCGGGCAATACGGGTCAATTCCGATTCCTTTACCGAAGAGGCGGGAATGCCCGTCCAAAGTTCGATCACCTTGGCAAGATGGTCATAGGTCACCGGCTGATGCAGCGCCAAGGGTTCCAAAGCATCCTTTTCTTCCTGCAACCGAGAAAGTCGGGTTTTGCAGTTGGCCTGCTTTTCCCAATCGGGGTTTTCACTTTCTCCGGTCAACTCTTCCAGTTCCTTTTGCACCTGTTCCAGTTCCATGCAAACCCGATCATAAGAAGAGAGGCTTGGGTTATCCAGCGCAGCACAGGAACAGGCTTCGTCCAGCATATCGATGGCCTTATCGGGCAAAAACCGATCGGTGATATAGCGTTCGGAAAGATGAACCGCAGAGGCCACAAGAGAATCGGGCACCTGAACCCGATGGAAATCCTCATAGTATCGTTTGATGCCCTGCAGCACCCGAATGGTGTCTTCTTCCGAGGGTTCCTCCACCGTCACCGGCTGGAAGCGACGCTCCAGTGCACTGTCTTTTTCAATATATTTGCGATATTCATCAAAGGTGGTGGCGCCGATCAGCTGCACCTCGCCCCGGGAAAGGGCGGGTTTGAGCAGATTGGCGGCGTTCATACTTCCTTCGGAATCACCGGTTCCCACAATGGTATGAACCTCATCAATAAACAGGATGATGTTTCCCGCCCGTTTCACATCGGAAATCAAACCTTTCATCCGACTTTCAAACTGCCCGCGGAACTGGGTTCCGGCCACCAAAGCGGCCAGATCCAGAAGATGCACCTCTTTATCTTTCAAACGAAAGGGCACATTACCGGCCACAATCCGCTGGGCGATGCCTTCGGCAATAGCGGTTTTACCAACGCCCGGCTCCCCGATCAGACAGGGGTTATTTTTCTGTCTGCGATTGAGAATCTGAATCACCCGTTCGATCTCCCGATCCCGGCCGACAATCAGATCCATTCTGCCCTCTTTGGCTTTTTTGTTCAGATCCTCGCAAAAGGCAGCCAGAAATTTATATTCCGGTTCTTCCTTTTTTTCTTTCTTTTTCTTCTTTTTATCCGGTTCCCCTTCCTTTTCTTCCTGTTTCTCAGAAGAAGGGCTGATGCGGTTCATACTCTGCATAAACCGCTGCATCATATTGTCAGCCTGGGTGCCCCCCAGGTCAAAATCACCGTCAAATTCGTTGGATTCCGTAAACTGCATCAATTGGTCTTCCATATGTTCCAGTTCCTGATCGGAAATTCCAAACTGTTTGAGAAGATCATCCACCGGTGCCAGTTTCAATTCCTTGGCACAGGCCAGACAGTATCCCTCGTTGATTCGCTTTTCCCCCTCCATTCGGGAGGTAAAGATCACAGCCATTCTTTTATTGCATCGACTACAAAGCATGTCATTCTCCTTGTTTGCCAAATCCGACCGCAGCTTTTCGAAATCGGTCCGTCGGATAAACCGATCCCATTGTTATCAGCATACCACTTCCGCCATCAAAAAATCTCACAAAACTGTGAACAAGCAGGAAAGATATCTTGAACTTTTCACGTGATAAAGAAAATTTCAGTTCTCACAAAGGTTTTGCAAAAAATCTGCTGATCGCATCCAAAAAGACACTTTGAGCGGTGGTTTCCTCGTTCAGAAATGCAATGCTTCCGCCCGAAAGCAGGATCACCAACCAGGCAAGAGCCAGGAAAACCAAGGCAAAAATCACGCCGCGAAGGGCTCCTGCCAAAGCACCAAGCAGGCTGTTTACGGTTCCGATTAGAGGAATATTCCAGTGACCTTCCAGTTTCTTGGCAACCCCTTTCAAAAGCAGGCAGACCACCAAAAAGACCACAAGGAAGATCAGTGCACCCAAAAGGAGAGTGGCAGAGGGTCGCAGAATTTCATCATTCAGCACACGGGGCAATTCTGTTTGACTCAAAGCGGAAAGATCGGCAATCTTGGTTTCTACATCCCCCACTACCGCCACGATACACTGGCGGAAAAAGCCGGGCAGAGACTCATATCCCTGCAAAAGCTGACTGCTCAATGCTTCTGTGGTGGAAGAGAGTTGGATTGCCTCGCTCACCTTTTCTTCCAGAGGCGTGGCAAGAAAACGGTCATAGATCATGGGCGAGAGAATGTGAGAAGCCAAAAAGCCGCCCACCGCACCGGCCGCCACCGACAACAGACGCACCAGCATGGAAACAAAGCCCTTTT
>JAFQMB010000219.1 GCA_017421095.1 Oscillospiraceae bacterium | reverse complement strand
GGAAAAAGCCGACGATCAACCCCGGGAAGAAAAGGATGCGGCATTGCAAATCGCAGAAGAAGAACTGCCTATTTTCGGCATCTGACGATCCGTCGGTTTTGAACGAATAACAAAAACAGCAGAAGCAAAAAGCTTCTGCTGTTTTTTGCTGCAATGTTTTTTGTGTTCTGTTTTGGGCGTCCAAAAGAAGAATGGAAAAGGGCGGCAAACGAGGGATTTGTCGGAAAAGCCTTGCAATCAGCGGCATTTCGGGGTATAATGTGGCACAGCCGTTTCTTGCGGCGATCATCTGCCGTCGGGCAGGAAATTCCCAAAAGGAGAAGACCATTGGAACAACATTTTGATCAAATAAATAACCCGGCCGTCGAGCCCGAACGGGAAGAGAAGTTGCCTGTTTCTTTCCCTTTGCTGGCCCTGCGCGGTCTTGTGGTTTTTCCCAGTATGCTCTTGCATTTTGATGTGGTGCGAGAGAAAAGTATTTCTGCGTTGGAGGCTGCCCTTGCAGGCAACCGCCGTATTTTCCTGGCCGCCCAAAGAGATTTGGCTGTCGAAGATCCCGGTCTTTCCGATTTGTATCGGGTTGGAGTGGTGGCCGAGGTGCGCCAGGTGTTGAAAATGCCCGATAACAGCCGCAGAGTGTTGGTGGAAGGGCTTTATCGTGCCCGTATTTGCGAATTGTTGGCTTCCAAACCCCATTTGATGGCGTTGGTGAGCGAATATCCCATGGGCGAACGAAAGATCACTCCTGCAAGAGAAGACGCTATGCTGCGGATCTTGAAAAAGGAACTGGAACACTATTGCAGCCTGGTTCCCAAAATGCCCCGGGAAATGATCGAAAAGATGATGACCGACGAGGATGCTTCCCATCTGACCGAATATGTGGCAGGCAATCTGATGCTGCCTATGGAAGCCAAGCAGTATCTGTTAGAACAATCGGATCCCCTGATCCGAATGGAAGATCTGATTCACGCTTTGCGTGAGGAATCGGATGTGTTGGCCCTGGAACAGGAAATCGAGGGCAAGGTTCGGGATCGGATGGATGATAATCAGCGGGAGTATTACCTGCGGGAACAGATGAAGGTGATCAGCGAAGAACTTGGTGAAGGGGAAGATCCTGCCGAGGAGGCGCTGACCTATAAAATGCGGATCCTTTCTTTGGAACTGCCAAAAGAAAGCGAAGAAAAACTTCTTTCCGAGGTGGAAAAACTGGGAAAAATGCCCGGCGGATCCCATGAAGGAAGCGTCATCCGCAATTATCTGGATACCTGCCTTGCGCTGCCCTGGAACAAATCCGGCAAAGAGGTCTATGATGTGAAACAGGCCGAAAAGGTGCTGGAACGGGATCATTACGGTCTTGAAAAGGTGAAAGAACGGATTTTGGAATTCGTTGCCGTGAGAAAATTTGCCCCCGATCTGAAGGGGCAGATCATCTGTCTGGCCGGCCCTCCCGGTGTTGGAAAGACCAGCATCGCCCGTTCCTTGGCAGAAGCGGTGGGCAGAAAATATGTCCGGGTTTCCCTTGGCGGTGTGCGGGATGAATCTGAAATCCGCGGTCACAGAAAAACCTATATCGGCGCGATGCCCGGCCGCATCATTGATGCCATCCGTCAGGCAGGGGTCAACAATCCCCTGATTTTGCTGGATGAAATCGACAAAATGGGCA
This sequence comes from Oscillospiraceae bacterium, assembly GCA_017421095.1. Classification (GTDB taxonomy): domain Bacteria; phylum Bacillota; class Clostridia; order Oscillospirales; family Ruminococcaceae; genus RGIG1943. Next base: position 1,410 of record JAFQMB010000219.1, on the reverse strand, counting down.
ACGATTTCAAGGGCGATCCCTCCTCTGCTATGTTGGAGGTGTTGGATGCCGAACAAAACAATTCCTTCCGGGATCATTACATCGAACTGCCCTTTGATCTTTCCAAGGTGATGTTTGTGACCACCGCAAACGATGTTTCCGCCATTCCGGCCCCTCTTTATGACCGGATGGAGATTGTGGAACTTTCTTCTTACACCAGAGAAGAAAAATTCCGCATCGCCAAACAGCATCTTTTGCGCAAACAACTGAAAAAACACGGCTTGAATGCTATGCGCTGCCGTATCAGCGACGAGGCCCTTTTCTCTTTGATTGACTTTTACGTGAAAGAAGCAGGGGTCAGAAAGCTGGAACGGACAATTGCCTCTCTCTGCCGTAAGGCGGCCAAAAAACTGGCTACAGAGGAAACTGTCCGTCAGATTCGGATCGGCGCAAAGGATTTGGAAGGATATCTGGGCCCCAAAAAGTATAAAGAAGATACTCTGCCCAAAGAAGATCGGATCGGCTGTGTCACCGGCCTTGCCTGGACCAGTGTGGGCGGCGTCACCATGGAAATCGAAGCAGCATCCCTGCCCGGCGACGGGAAACTTTCCTTGACCGGCAGTTTGGGCGATGTGATGAAGGAAAGCGCCAAAACCGCCATCAGCTATGTGCGGCAGGTGGCCGACCGCTATCATATTCCTGCAGACTTTTATAAAACAAGAGATCTGCACCTTCACGCGCCGGAGGGAGCCACCCCGAAAGATGGCCCCAGCGCAGGCGTCACCTTTGCCACCGCCCTGATTTCGGAACTTTCCGGTATTCCGGTGCGCAGAGATGTGGCCATGACCGGGGACATCAGCCTGAAAGGGCGGGTGATGGCCATCGGCGGCTTGAAAGAAAAGGCAATGGCCGCCTATGCTATGGGGATCAAAACGGTGATCATCCCCGAAGACAATCTGCCGGATCTGCAAGAGGTGGATGAGGTGGTAAAATCCGCGGTGGAATTTATCCCCGCCTCTCAGTTGGAAACGGTGTTGAAATACGCGCTGGTCATCCCGGAAGAGCCTTTGAAGAAAGAAAAGGCTGAAGTTCCCGGCAGTCAGCCTATGATGGCGGCAAAAAGCCGTCCCGCTTCCAAACGGCCCGGCGCATAAGACAAAAAAGAAAAAGGGAGGAGAAGCAATATGGAATGGAGTCAGGCGGTTTATGCCGCATCTTATGGCACCAGCAAGCAACTGCCCCCGGCAGACCGCCCGGAAATTGTTTTTGCCGGACGGAGCAACGTGGGAAAATCCTCTCTGATCAATAAACTCTGCCGTCGAAAGGGTCTGGCCAGAACCAGCGCCCAGCCGGGGAAAACGGCCACCATCAACTTTTATCACCTGCCGGGCATCTGTCTGGCGGACCTGCCGGGCTATGGTTATGCCAAGG
>JAFQMB010000026.1 GCA_017421095.1 Oscillospiraceae bacterium | reverse complement strand
GGCATAACCGCCGGCACCGAGCATAGCGGAAACAAAACCGCCTGCCCAGGAGAGATCCACCGCCTCAAACAGCACCCAACCGAAAATGACGATCAAAAAGGTCCAAAGGCAGGAGAGAGCTTTTGGCCATTTTGCCAGCCATTTTCCCAAAAAGAGCCGTTCCAGAATAATCCAAAGGCCGAAATACAGGCCCCAAAGCACAAAATTCCAACTGGCGCCATGCCAAAAACCGGTGAGCATCCAGACGATGGCAAGGTTGAGAAGGGTTCTGCCCTTCCCTTTGCGGTTTCCGCCCAGAGAAATATAAACATAATCCCGGAACCAACCGCCAAGGGTCATATGCCAACGCCGCCAGAATTCACTGACACTATGGCTTTCATAGGGATAATCGAAGTTTTTGGGGAAAGTAAAGCCCATCATCTTCCCCATCCCGACGGCCATATCCGAATAACCGGAAAAGTCATAGTAAATCTGCAGAGTAAAGGCCAAAATTCCCATCCAGGCGGTCAGTGCATCCAAATTGGCAGGATCGATGGCTTTGATCTCGCTCCAAAGAGCACCGATGTTGTTAGCCAGCAACACCTTTTTTCCAAGACCGGCCAAAAAGATGCCAATTCCTTCCGCCAGATCCGAACGGGTGATCCGGCGTTCCGCCAATTCCTGTTCAATATCCGAATAACGGACGATGGGGCCGGCCACAATTTGCGGGAAGAGCATCACATAGGCACCATAGTCGATATAACTTTTTTGAGATTTGACGTTGCGGCGGAAAACGTCGATGGTATAACTCATACTTTGGAAGGTGTAAAACGAGATGCCAAGGGGCAGCGGAATCTGCGGATCGGTCAGAGAAAGACCAAAGATGGCATTGATATTTTGCACAAAGAAACTGTTATATTTGAAGACCAGCAAAATCCCGATATCAAGCGAAAGGGACAAGAGCAAAAACAAGACCCGCAAGGATTTTTTATCATCAAAATAAGCGATCATTCTGCCGCAGAAATAATCCAGCGTTACCGTGAACAGCAAAAGCAGCACAAAGATCGGTTCTCCCCAGGAAAAAAACAAAAGCCCCGAGACAAACAAAACAAAATTCTTCCAGGAACGGGGCACCAGGTAATAAACACCCAAGGTGATGGGCAAAAATAAAAAGAGAAAGGTCAGACTCGAAAAAACCACAGATCAAACCCTCCTCTTCTTTAATTTTGGAAATATCAGCCGGAATTTCTCTGTGTATTATATCCTGTTTTATGGGAAAAATCAATCCCTGCAGATGTGTTCGGGAGGCAATTTCTTTCTGATTTCCACAGAATTTGAGCCGCCTGTCTTGCACTTTATTTCTTTCTGTGTTATGATAAAGATGCCTCAATGGATTTGGGGTTTCTTTTTGCGGGCGAAAATCGAAATTTTGCCCTGCAATCTTTTTTCTATGCATTTTTCTGTTTCTCTTTTTTCATAAACGAGAGCATCAATATCAGCAAGTCTGGAGGAACTGACTTGGAGAAATTCGTCATTCAAGGCGGCTGTTCCCTGAAAGGGGAAGTGACCATCAGCGGCGCAAAAAATGCGGTGCTGCCCATTTTGGCGGCCACTGTTCTGGCAAAAGACGTCTGTATCATTGAAAATGTGCCTGAGATCAATGATGTGGGAGTCTCTTTCCGAATTCTTTCGGAATTGGGCGCCAAAATTACCCCCATTCGCCGCAATACCATTGAAATCGATACCCGCCATATCAACAGCGTCAGTGTCCCCTATGAACTGGCAAGACTGATGCGCTCTTCTTATTACTATATGGGCTCTTTGCTTTCCCGCTTTGGCAGATCCAGAGTTTCTATGCCCGGCGGCTGCGATTTCGGAACCCGCCCCATCGATTTTCATCTGCGCGCCTTTGAAACCTTGGGTGCCAATGTGGCGCTGGAAAACGGCATTGTGGAATTGACTGCCGATCACTTGGTGGGCGCACAGATCTTCTTTGACACCACCAGCGTGGGTGCCACCATCAACACCATGCTGGCTGCCGTTTCTGCCGAAGGTGTGACCATTATTGAAAACGCCGCCAAGGAACCCCATATTGTGGACCTGGCAAACTTTATGAACTCCATGGGCGCCGATATCCGCGGTGCCGGCACCGATGTGATCAAAATTCACGGAGTGCAGGAATTGCACGGCACCACCTATTCCATCATTCCCGACCAGATTGAAGCCGGCACCTTTATGGTTGCCGCTGCCGCCACCCACGGCGAAGTGTTGATCCGCAACGTTATCCCCAAGCACCTGGAAGCCATCACCTCCCGCTTGATTAAGGTGGGTGCACGGGTGACCGAATTTGACGATGCCGTTTTGGTTCAGGGTCCCGAAGTTTTGGAGGCCTGCACCTTCAAAACCATGCCCCACCCCGGCTTCCCCACCGATATGCAGCCCCAGATGACCGCCCTTTTGACCATGGCACAGGGCACCAGCCGGGTGACCGAAGGCATTTTTGATCACCGCTTCAAATATGTGGACGAGTTGCGCAGAATGGGCGCCAACATCCAGGTCAGCGGCCGCACCGCCACCGTTGTGGGGGTTGAGCGTCTTTCCGGTGCCCCGGTTCACGCCTGTGATCTTCGGGCCGGCGTTGCCATGATGATCGCCGCCCTGATGGCGGACGGTGTCAGCGAAATCGAAGACATTCATTATATCGAGCGTGGTTATGACGACATTGAACGGAAATTTTCCGATCTGGGGGCCAACATCCGCAAGGTGATGGTTCCGGGCGGTATGCTGGAAAATGTCGGCTGACAATAAACCCCAAAACCGCCGCTTTTCGCGGCGGTTTTTTCTTTGAAATAAAACCGATTTTGGCAGAAAAAATCCCCACCCTGCAAAAAAGGCAGCGTGGGGAAATTTTTTATTTCAGTTTCTGCTGATTCATCCAATAACTCATCACAAAGGAATGGGGCGCCAATTTGGCCAACAGGCTTTGAAAACGAGCCACAAAGCCATACATACTCATATCCTTTCCCTTTTTCAGATCCCGCCAGGCACGGCTGACGATTTGCTCAGGGGTATACATCACAACATACTTTTTGACCACCGCGTTTTTCTCATCCTTGATGGCTCTTCCGAAAAATTCGGTCTGTGTCCAAAAAGGACAAACGGTCATACAAGAAAGCCCCAGTTTTTTGATTTCCCGGTTCAATGCTCTTCCGAAATGCAAAACAAAGGCCTTGGTCGCCGCATACACATTGATATACGGAATGGGCTGAATGGCCGCCACCGAGGCGATATTGACGATTTTTCCGCCCCGGGGCATAAAGGGAATGGTGATCTGACACATGGCCATCAATGCCTGGCAGTTGAGATCCACCATATTCAAATTTTCAGCCAAAGGAACATCCATAGTAGCCGAAAATTTGCCAAATCCGCTGCAGTTAATGAGTAGCCCCACCTGCACCTCTTCCGCCTTTAACAGCATCTCATAAGCATCAAAGCTGGCACGGTCGGTGAGATCCAAGGCAAGCGGCCGCACCGGATAAGGGCAGGAAAGTTCCTTCAAACGCTCTTCCCTTCTGGCAATCACCCAAACCTCATCAAACACACCGCCCTCTTGCAGGGTTTCGGTAAAACGTTTTCCCATCCCGCTGGATGCTCCGGTGATCACCGCGATCCGCTTCATCTGCCCCATCTCCTTTTCTTCCTCTTTTCTTTTATTTTACCACGAGAGACATAAAAGACGCAAGTCCTTCTCAAATCCTTTGAGAAAACCCTTTTCTTTTCCTGCGTTTTGCAGACAAAAGCCAATAAAGATCCCCCGGATGATAAATCGTCCGGGGGCAGCGGTTTATTTCTTCAAAGAATCCAACCAGTTTTTATAATCGGTATACAGTCTTTCCGCCTCTTCGGGATAGCCGCATCTGGCAATGCCGCCGGGCTTGGTCATCATCCCCTGATAGGCATAGATGATGATCTTTTCCACAAAGGGAGAAAGGGCTTCCATCTGGGCCTTGACCCGTTCCCACTTGGCGGGGATCAGCGCGCTGGTATAAACCGGGCCTTCGAAATCAAACACTTCCATATCTGCCCAGATTTTAGCGCGGCCGGCCTTTTCATGAGCCTTATAAAGGGCTTCATAGAACGCGGCTTCCTCTTCCACGCGGGTCTTTTGGACACCCACCTCATCCTGATAGGCGATGATGTCCAGATCCATGCTTTCCAACTGCTTCACATAAAGATCATCCGGCTTGGTGATACGGGTGCCATAGGGGCCGATGATGGTCTTGTTTTTCTTGTTCAGGCGGCGAGCCTCAGCAGAAATGGTGTTGATATATTTGATGAAACGATCGTCAAAATGACCCTCGATGGCCCACTCGTCGGGCATATACCAACCCTCGATGCAGCTGTGATGACCATACTGTTCGCTGATCACATTCATAGCCTTCAAAGAACGGTTGATGACCTCGGGATCGGTGGTGTTCACCTGTGGCTGCACCCAATCGCCAAAGAAACCGGCAGAAAGGAAGATACGCTGACCGGTTTTGTCTGCCTCATCCAGCAAAACTTCCATTGCATTGGGGCAGGCCAATTTGGAGGAGTAGGGGAATTCATCAAATTTGAAATAACTCTCAAAATAGAGAGCAGAGGCCATCAGCACCAGGGTATCCATCCCCAGTTCAGCGGTTTCACGCACCTTGGCTCTCCACTGCTCTTCCGTGAAGGCCCACATTGCCTCGTTATAATACTTTCCCTCGGCACGGTTGTGGTGATCGAACTCAAAGAAAGTTCCGGTAATGGGCTTGATCATAATAGACACGCTCCTTGTTCCTTTTTATATTTTGACCGCACAAAGGCGGTTCAATTTGATTTCTCGCTGCGGACAGAATAAAAATCCGCCAAAATTGCTTCAACAGCTTCTTCGATTTTTCCGTTGTTTGCAATCTTTTTATGACAGAAAGACTCATAAATGGGACCGCGGGTTTCCAGCATCAAAGCAAGGGCAGAACTGCTTTTGGAAAGGGGTCTTCCCTCTCTGGCAAGCAGGTTTGCATCCCGATCCAAATAATAAATCCGTCCGTTTTGCAATAGTGCCTCTCTGTTGGAATCTTTCAAAATTCCGCCGCCGCCGATGGAAATAATGAGCCCGTTTTTTCCGCCCACTTCCACAATGGCATCATGCTCCAGGCGTCTGAAATAAGCTTCTCCCCGTTCGGCAAAGATTTGAGGAATACTCTTATCGGTGCGGCTGATCACCATCTCATCGGTGTCAACAAGTTCTCGTCCGAGTTCTTTTGCCAACAGTTTTCCAACGGTGGATTTTCCGCTGCCGGGCATTCCGATCAAAACAATGTTTTCCTCTTGCCTTTTTAACACCGAAAGGGCGTTTTCAAAGGCTTTGTCTGTGCATTCGCCGACGCCAAACAATGGCATTGCCGCCGCAGCCTGCCCCACCAACATGGGCAATCCGCCGGAAGCAGGGATCCCTTTTCGCTTGGCCAGTCGCACAAAGGCAGTTTGCAGCGGATTGTAGACCACATCCAAAACCCCTTCACAGGCGGGAAAATCAGCAGGATTCACCACATAATGCCCGTTATCGGGAAACATTCCCACCGGGGTGGTGTTCACCAGAATCTGGGCATCGGTCTGTTCATAAACATTTTGATAATTCACACTTCCGGTTCGGGAAACGAAAATCACTTCTCGGCATCCGGCATCCCTTGCCACCGCAGAAACGGTCATACTGGTGGCACCGGTTCCAAAGATCAAAACCTTTTTCCCGGCAAAATCAATCCCTGCCCGGGCGGCCATCTTTGCAAAACCGTCATAATCGGTGTTATAGCCGGAAAGACTGCCGTCTTTCTCTTTGACCACCGTGTTGACACAACCGATTCGTCTTGCTTTCTCATCCATCCGATCCAAATATGGAATCACAGCCTGTTTATAAGGAATGGTCACATTGACACCGGCAAAGTCCCGCTTTTCAAAAAATGCCTTCAACTCGGTTTCCTGCATGGGAAAGAGGGCGTAATCGGCATCCCAAAGCAGTTTGTGCAGCATAGGAGAAAAACTGTGGCCCAAAATCCGTCCCACAAGTCCGTATTTCATGGGTGTTTGCTCCCTTTCCATGATCAACTCAATTCCTGATAGGCGCCAAAGAAACAAAAGCGCTCGGGGGAAGCATCCATCTCGGCCAGCAGGCTCAATGTCGCCTCATTTCGCACATCTGCTTCAAAATCCAAATAGAAATGAAATTCAAAACTTCTTCCCGGGATGGGGCGGCTTTCCAATTTCACCAGATTCAGACCAAGAGCATTGAATTTGGCCACCAGTTCATACAAGGCGCCGGGGGTGTGGGGCAGCGAGCAGAGCAAACTGATCCGATTGGCACCGGCATAGATCTCCATTTTGCGAGAGATGCAGATAAAACGGGTGTAATTGTTGTCCGAATCCTGAATTCCTTCGGCCAGTCGGTGCAGGTTATAAATTTCGGAACACTGATCCGAACAGATCACCGCCAGATCATCCCGATCCGACCGGGCAACAAACTTTGCCGCCTCTGCGGTGTTATCAAAGGGGGTGATCTTTACACCGGGCAGACTGGCAAGAAATTCGCTGCATTGACCCAGCCCCTGCTCATGCGAGACAATCTCTTTGATATGGGAAAGGGGCACATCCTTTTTGGAAAGCAGACTGTGACGCACCTGAAGACGCAGACTGCGGACGATGGAAAATCCTCCCTGTTCCATCAGATCATAAACCTGATTGACAGAACCGTGAATGCTGTTTTCAATGGGCAAAATCCCATATTCACAAAGGCCTTCTGCCACCGCCTTGATTACCCCTTGGAAACTTTTGAAATAAAGAATTTTTGGCATTTGAAACAGACGGTCGCAGGCCTGTTGGGAATAGGCACCCTCAATTCCCTGGCAGGCAACAACGGCTCTTGCCGGGAAGGAGGTATCTGTTTTTTCCAAAGAAAGTTTGATTTTTTCCGGCAGAGCAGAATCATTCGTCAGCCGACGGCGCTGAGAGGCTCTGCTGAGTTCAAAAAGGGTCTGATAAAACACTCTGGTATAGCCGGCCATCTCTTCGTTCATTCCATCGGTCACCCGATAAAGAATCTCCCGTTCTCTGCCCCGATCGGCCACCTGCTTTCCGCTTTCTTTTTTGCTGGCGGCAACCTGTTTGGCCAATTCCATTCGATGGGCAAACAGTTCGGTCAGGCGGTCATCCACCTGATCAATTTCTTTTCTGATTTCATCCAACTGCATAGAGAACGCTCCTTTTTTGCTTTGTTACACACCTTTTCAAAGAAGACCCGCCTGACACATCAGATCGGCGATGGCAATGGCGGTCATCGCCTCTGTCACCGGAAGGGCTCTTGGCACGATGCAGGGATCGTGTCTGCCGCTGATAACCAATTTTTCCTCGCTCATTTTGGAAATAGAAACACTTTCCTGTTCCAACGAAATGGAAGGTGTTGGTTTGAAAGCGGTTTGGAAGATCAAAGGCATTCCGGTTGCCATCCCGCCCAAAACGCCGCCGGCATGGTTGGTCTTGCCTTTCACCTTTCCCTCTTGAATTTCATAGGCATCATTGTGTTCGCTGCCCCGCATTTCAGCGGCGGCAAATCCTTCGCCGAAAGAAATCCCTCTCACCCCACCAATGCCGAAAACGGCAGAAGCGATGACATTTTCAATGCCGCCGAACAAAGGTTCCCCCAGGCCGACGGGAAGCCCCAAAACTGCGGTTTCCACCACGCCGCCAATGGAATCTCCATCTTTTCGGGCGGATTCGATCACATTTTGCATGGCGATTCCCTTTTCATCCAAAAGCACCGGAAAGGGCTTTTGACCGGGCGAAAGAAGTTCCTCTTTTTGCAGCGAAACCGGATCAAAAGAACGGTCTTTCACATTACCGATCTGCAGGATATGGGCACCGATTTCAATGCCCCGTCTTTTCAGAATCTGCAAACAGACGCCGCCGGCCATACAAAAAGCCGCCGTGATGCGTCCGGAAAAATGTCCACCGCCCCGATAATCTGCAAAGCCGCCGTACTTGACAGATGCCGGGTAGTCCGCATGGGAGGGACGGGGAATCAGATTGAGATTGGCATAGTCACCGCTTCTTTGGTTTTGATTGAGAATTTCCATCATCAACGGCGCACCGCAGGTTTTTCCTTCAAAAAGACCGCTGCGGCAGACGGGAACATCCGGCTCTTTCCGTTTGGTTGACCAGGCGTTTCTTCCGGGGGCTCTTCGCTCCATAAAGGCCTGCAGCACATCCAAATCCACCGTTTCCCCGGCCGGCAGGCCATCCAACACCATCCCAAGGCTCTCACCGTGGGATTGACCGAATACCGATAATTTGATTGCAGTTCCAAAGGTGGAAGACATATTCTCAACTCCCTTCTCTTTTTGATACAGGGCCATCAAAGCCGATCAATCTGCCCGCCGATTGCTTCCAAGCGCGCAAAAAAGGCAGGATCGGATTTGGAAACGGAGGCTGTATTTGAGAGGAAAACCTCGTTTTCACAAATACAAGAGGCCACCGCGGCGCTCATCACCATTCGGTGATCAAAGGGCAGTTTGGCAACACCGCCCGAAAGAGTTCCTTTTCCCCGAATGATCAAAGTATCCCCTTCGCAAAAGGCTTCTCCTCCCAGTGAGGTGATCAGATCCACCACCGCAGCCAAACGGTCGCTTTCTTTGATCCGCAGTCTGCCACAGGAATGGATGCGGCTTTCTCCTTTTGCGGCGGCCGCCCGAACAGCCAAAATCGGAACCAAATCGGGAATCTGTTCCGCCGAACAGACAAAAGGGTTGTTTTTCCCATATGAAACGCTGGTTCTATCTTCAAAACGCTCGACCTTTGCGCCGCTTTCTTCCAAAAGGGCAAGGATCTTTTGATCTCCCTGCTCGCTTTCTTCCGAAAGGCCTGTCAAGGTAACCGGGCCACCAAAAGATCCGGCCGCCAGATAAAAGGCCGCGGCAGACCAATCGCCTTCCGCCTGCACCGCAGAGGGTGCCTGATAGTTGCCGGAGGTTTGGAAAATGCGGTGTTCCCCTTCATAATGCTCTGTCACAGAAACGCCGAACCTGCGAAGGACAGCAATCGTCATAAAAACATAGGGTTCAGACTCCAGCGTAGTTGTCAAACAGATGCTGCCGCCACCCAAAAGAGGAAGGGCAAACAGCAGACCGCTGATATATTGAGAGGAAATATTCCCCGGCAGCAAAAATTCGGCCGCCTGTAATCTGCCTTTGGTTTGCAACGGCAAAAACGCCCCGGAATCGGGAAATGTTGTTTTCACCCCACCCAGGGCCATGGCATCGGTCAAAGGAGTGAAGGGACGAAAAGGCAGTTTCCCCGCCCCGGACAAGGTCACCTCGTCACAAAGGGCGGAAGCCACCGGCAGAAGTATACGGGCGGTGGTCCCCGATTCGTTGGCAAAGAGTTCCGCAGATGTTTTATCTTTCGCCACTGGCATCACAAGTGCCCCTTCTTCGGTTAAGGTGACACTTCCCCCCAACGCCCGGATGCCATCCATTGTTGCCAAAAGATCATCCGAATAAGGGCCGTTCATCTTCACCAAGCAAGGAGTGTCGGAAAGGGCGGCGGCCAGCAACAGACGATGTCCGCTGGCTTTGGCTGTGACCGCAGGCAAAACTCCTGCCAATTTTTGGGGAGAAAGTTTCATTTCCAACGGTCAGGCACACTCCTTTTTCAAATTCATTTCAAAAAGCGCCCCCGACGGCATAAAATTCCACCGCCTCTTCGGGGGTCATGGGCATCAATTCACAATACCCGATTCTGCGAGGCACTACAAGGGAAATCCGATATCCTGCTTTCTTTTTATCTCTTCCGATTGCGGCGTTTACCAATTCCCGGTCGGCATCATATCGGATGGGAAGCCCTTTTTGCTGCAAAAGTGCCGCCAAACGGTTTGTTTCCTCTTCGGAAAAGAGTCCTTTTTTCTTTGCGGCATTTGCCACCGCCATCATCCCCACCGCCACCGCGGCCCCATGGGAAAGATGATAATTCGAAGCCAACTCCACCGCATGGCCAAAGGTATGCCCCAGATTCAAAAACTGTCTGGCGCCTCTGTCAAATTCATCCGCCTCCACCGCCGCCTGTTTATGACGGATGCAGGATGCGATCACACAAACAAGTTCTGTTTCCTCTTTTCCCTGTTCCAGCAGTTGAAAGAGTTCTTTATCATACAAAAGGGCGTATTTGATCACCTCGCCCATCCCACAGGTATATTCTTCCGGGGGAAGGGTTTGCAGAAGATCCGGATCAATCAACACAAAAGAGGGCTGCCAGAAGGCACCGCAAAGGTTTTTTCCCGCCTTCAGATCCACCGCGGTTTTACCGCCCACAGAAGAATCAACCATAGCAAGCAGGGTGGTGGGAACCTGAACAAAATGGATGCCCCGCAGATAAATGGCAGCCGCAAAGCCGGCCAAATCCCCAACGACTCCGCCGCCCAGGGCCAGAATCAAATCCGTTCTGGCCAAAGATTCTTCGGCCAGATGTTCCAGCAGTTCCACCAAAACGGTGGGATTCTTGCTTTTTTCCCCTGCGGGAAAGACAAATGTTGTTACCGCAAAACCCGATTCTTCCAAGGTTTTCTGGGTCTTTTCCAAATAAAGGGGCGCCACATGACTGTCGGTGACCACACAGATTTTGCATTCTTTTTGTCTTTCGCCGAGAAACTTACCCAAATCTTTCAAACCACCCGGAGAAATAACCACATCATAGGCTCTTCCGGTTTGGATTCGAATGGTTTCCATCTGTGTGCCCTCCCTTCTCAACTGCGGATGCCGCAGGCAATTTTTTGCTCTTTTCCTTTTTTCAAAAGGGATTTCAGTGTTTCTGCATCTTCCTGCTGTAAGGCTGTGTGATAGGCGTTCAGCGAGGCAATCAGTGTTTCCAATTCTTCCATCAAAAGGGGTTTATTTTCCAAGAACAGTTTGGTCCACATCTCTTCATTGAGATAGGCCACTCTGGTCAAATCCTGAAAACTGCCGCCGGTAAACCCCTGGCTCTTCATAGCGGTGGGGCTTTGCACATAGGCGTTGGAAAGAAGATGGGCCAACTGCGAGGTATAGGCGATGATCCGATCGTGACTCACAGGGTCGGTTTCCTTGATGCTTCCAAACCCCAAAGAGAGGAAAAATTCCTGCAGCCAAGGGGCAGGCGATTCCCCTGTTTCGGTGACAAGGATCATGGTAGCCCCTGCAAACAGAGATCCTTTGGCATAATCATACCCGGAAAACTCCCGTCCGGCCATAGGGTGCCCCCCAACAAAGGTGAAGCCGTGTTCCCTTGCCTTTTGCCAGCCCAAAGCACAGATCTCCTGTTTGGTGCCACAGCAGTCCACCACCGTTTGGTTTTTGCCCAATTTTGCACCGTTTTCTTTCAGCCAATCCATCGCCGCAGCGGGATAGGCAGTCAGGATCAAAAGATCCATTTCTGACGGATCTTCCAAGATTCCGTCAATGGCACCCTCGTTTGCGGCCTTTTCCAGAACCGAAAAGGTCCGATTGGCGGCATAGACAAGATGATCTGTTTTTTCTTTGATGGCCAGAGCCAGCGAACCGCCGATCAACCCCAGGCCAATGATGCCGATTTTCATTCCATTCTCCATTCAAAAGAACTTATTTCAAATTCTTGGCGCAGTCATAAACCGCAAACACCTTTTTGGCCACCAGGTCAAAGGCATCGGGGGTCAAAGACTGGGCCCCGTCACTCACCGCATGAGTGGGATCATTATGTACCTCGATCATCAAGGCGTCTGCGCCCCCTGCCGCCGCAGCCAATGCCATGGGTTCCACCAACCTGGCGTGTCCGGTAGCGTGGCTGGGGTCCACCATCACAGGCAGATGGGAAAGTTCATGAATCAGCGGCACACAGGAAAGATCCAGCGTGTTGCGGGTTGCCGTTTCAAAAGTCCGGAGGCCCCGTTCACAGAGAATCACCTGTTCATTTCCGCCGGCCAAAATATATTCGGCGCTCATCAAAAGTTCCTGCAATGTGTTAGCAAGACCCCGCTTCAAAAGAATGGGCTTTTTGCAATGGCCCAGTTCTTTGAGCAGTTCGAAGTTTTGCATATTTCTGGCACCCACCTGGATCACATCCACGTCCGCAAACAAAGGCAGCTGGGAAAGATCCATAATTTCGGTGACAATGGGCAGACCGGTTGCCTTTTTGGCTTCCAAAAGCAGACGGATGCCTTCTCCGCGCAAGCCCTGGAAGGCATAGGGAGAGGTTCTGGGCTTGAAGGCGCCACCGCGCAAAAGACCGGCACCGGCCGCCTTCACCCGTTGGGCAACATAAAGAATTTGTTCTTCGCTTTCCACCGAACAAGGGCCGGCCACAATGGTGAAATGACCGCCGCCGATGGGAACACCGCCGCAATCCACCACCGTATCCTGAGGGTGCATTTTGCGGTTGACAAATTTATAAGGTTCGCCGATGCGGCGCACGTTTTCCACAATCTCCATCGCCTGCAACAGGTCGATGTCCACACGGGTGGTATCCCCCACCAAACCTAAAAGGGTACAATTCTGCCCGATGCTTTCATGAATTTCCAGCTGATAATGTTCGGCCAACCAGGATTGAAACTGTTCTACCTGTTCTGCCGGGGCATTTTTCTTTAAAATAACAACCATGTTCAAACACTCCTGTTCCCAAGGGAAAATAAAAACAAAACAGAGCACAGCGCAGCGGCACTGTGCTCTCATCTTCCGAACCAACCTTCAGAAAAAGAGGAAAAATCCTCTTCAAAAGAGAATCCACACAGAACAGCCAAACCTGTTTTATTCCGCAAAATAGACGGCAAAGCAGGTAAAATATCGAAATCGATTGGCTGCAACGAAATTCTGCATAGAAAAAAGGCTCCCTTTTGGCATTGTCCAACGCTTGGACTTGTTGGTATTATACGCCTCCTGATTCGATTTTGTCAAGGCTTTTTCGCACTTTAAATGCCAAAAGAGCCGTTTTTATACCTGCACGAACACCGGAAGCAAAAAGGGCTTCACGGGAAGTCCGTTGGCTCCATAAAAGTTGCAGGCCAAAAGATTCGACGCATAACCGTAACGCACCTGTTTGACTGTTTTCACTGAGGGGCAATAGACCCGCAGGCGATTCTCTCCCACAAGGACACCGGTTGCCGGATAATAGACCCCGTCTTCTCCGGCAACTTCCAAAGAACAGATCTCGGAAGTGGTCACCGCAAGACCGTCTGTTCCGGTTTCAAAAGTGATCAAGGCTCCGTCTTCAGTGGCTTCGGCCGAAATAGCGGTGGGATAAATCTGATCTTTTTGTTTGCCGTATACCTGCTGCAAAACCAGATCCGCCAGCCGCTTGCCCACCAAACTTTTGTCGGCGGGATGAATATCCTTGGCGTTGCCGGTGTCATAGTTAACGGTTGTCCAGCAACGGTCGATCAGCGAATCACAGGAAATCTGGGCATTCCGGATGCCGGTGAAATCCAGATCCAAATCATAACTGGGCAAAGAAACCTGCAAAAAGGGCATCCCCGGGTTTTCGAAAGCGGTTCTGTAACTTTCCACCATGGCTTTCACATAGGTGGGGTAATAAGGGACATGGTCATTGGGGAAGCAATTGGCCTCGCCCTGATAAAAGATCATCGCCCGGAAAGCAAAGGGCTGCAGCGGTGCGATCATCCCTTTATAAGTCCCTTCGCCTGTAACGCCGCCAAAAACAGGGGTCCCGGCCTTTTCGGTTTCCAGCAACACCTTGGGATCAATCCAGGATTCAATCCTGCTGCCGCCATAGGCAGAAACCACCACCCCAACCGGCACATTCAGTTCCTTTTGCATCGCGGCCGCGGTCAAAAATGCCACGGTGGAGATTTTGGAAGACTGGATATTCGAGGCACTGGGCACCACCCAGCTGCCGCTTACATCGGTTTTTGTTTTGGTGCCGAAATCTTCGGGCACGA
The DNA here is from genome assembly GCA_017421095.1 of Oscillospiraceae bacterium. Classification (GTDB taxonomy): domain Bacteria; phylum Bacillota; class Clostridia; order Oscillospirales; family Ruminococcaceae; genus RGIG1943. Next base: position 1,746 of record JAFQMB010000026.1, on the reverse strand, counting down.
TGAAAAAGCCCAGATTCGGCTGATTGGAATTGGCCAGGATTTCGTTTTTGGTCTCCCCGGTAAGATATTCAATGTAAAAACACATATTGGATTGCCCGGAGGCCAGAAGCACTTCACCCACCCGGACTTTATCAATGCGATAGGTGATCTCACCGCAGGTCAAAAGCATGGTTTTCCCTTCAAACGAGGCTTCCAGCGCATCCAGATCCACCCGCCATGCACCGTCTTTGACGGTGGTGGTTTTGGTCTGTCCTGCAAAGGTGAGGGTGATCTCTTTGCCCTCCAATTCTGCATCGGCAGCGCCCCAAACAGGCACACTTCTGCCCTGTTGCAACACCATATTCTCACAAAAGAGCCCATTGGGGCGCAAGGGGCTTTCACTTTTGGTAGCAGATGTATAAATCATTTTCTCCTCTCCCATCTCGGATTTTTCTTCTTCTTTGTTACAAGAGACAATGGCAGGAAGCATCAAAAAGCAAAGAAAAACTACGGTAACCGCTTGAAACAAACGAGATAAGCGCATGGGATTTCCTCCTTTTTTATGAACAAAATTTGATTGCAAAATGGTTGCCAGAGAAGACAAAATGTGTTAATATCAAACAAAAAACCAATTTGGGATCAAAATTTCCTTTTTCTTTCCCCTTGTGTGATACATTATACCGCATTTTTCTCTGTTTGGCTATTCCCGTTTTTTCTTTTTGCTTGCTCTTTTTGCATTTCTTGCCATTTTCTCATTTTTTCCCTTTTCACCCACCCCTTTTTTCAAACAAAAACAGAAAGGATGTTTGATGATGACCAAACGAATTATTGTACTGCTGCTTTGCATTTTGATCTGTCTGCCTCTTTTTTCCGGATGTGGAATTGAACTGCCCGAATCTTTGAAGAAATACTTCTCTGCCACCCTCGGCGATGAGTTAGCCTATCCGGACAACGGTGTTCTGGAAGGGGAAGAAATCAGCGACGGTCGGGTAATCGGCGGCTATAAAGAAGGACCTATGGGAGAATTGATGCAAACCTATTGGTTCAGTTATAAAATTGACCGGCTGCAGCCCTTGACCTCATTTGGCGAAAAGGAAGCGCCTGCGGGGAAAAAATATCTGCAGTTGGATCTTCGGATCACCAGCACCTATTGGGAAACGCTGGAATTCCAGGCTTCCGAGTTTTATCTGCTCTATGCCGCAGCCGGCGCCACAGAGTGGGAAGATTTTGCTGATCCGGTGGTGGTGGAAAGCAGAGAGAAGACGGCAGAGACCTTTTCTTTGAATGCAGGGGAAGAAAAAATCGTCACCCTCTTATATGAACTGCCGCTGGATGCGGTGGATTTTGCTCTGGTCTTCACCGAATATTACAGTGATGAAATCGAAGGGAACACCTTCTACCACACCTTCTATCTCTGATAAAAAAACAGACAGCCCCACCTGAAGGGAGTTGCGGTAATCCCTTACCGCAACTCCCGATGAAATATTCCCTGACGGGAATATGATATATTTCCTACGAAAATGTGAAATATTGCTAATGCAATATGATATATGCCCAAAGGGCATATTATTGTGGAAAAAAGATCCGCAACACTGAGTTGCGGATCTTTTTTTCTCCCTTAACATTTTCGAAGAAAATATTTCACACGGCGTTCGCCGTATTTCACCAATTTGCTCTGCAAATTGATTTCATTGTTGGTTGGTCATATCCCTATGACCAACCAACTAAACGGTGGGGCTGTTTCTTTGTTTAGTCGGATGTTTTGCC
>JAFQMB010000218.1 GCA_017421095.1 Oscillospiraceae bacterium | reverse complement strand
TCTGTTCATAAAATTGGTGCAGTCATAACTGACCAGATCCAGATGCACCCCGAGGTTTTTCAAGTATTCATAATTTTCTTCAAACAGATCCCCGGTATCATGGGCGTAAAGAAGGCTTTTCCCTTCTTTTTGCACCAGATAGATAAAGGGTGTTTCGTTTTGGCTGTGTCTGGCAGGAAGGGCGGTGACGGTATAAGAAAGGATTTGCATCGGCACAAAGGGAGTCACCCTTTCAAACCGCACAAAATCTCTTTTTTCTTCCGAAAATTCGCTTTTCACCGCATCCGAAAGGAGTTTTCCCACCGTTTCGTTGCCGTAAACCGCAAGGGCGGTTCCCTTGTTTTCGTTTTGCAAATGGCAATAACAAACCTCATCCCGCATCATAAGTTCCGCAGATGCAAAATGATCCAAATGGGCATGGGTGACAATCAGCGCCCGAACCTTGGGCAGATTCAAAGAAAGCCGCAGGCTTTGAAAATAAATGTCCGGCGGAAAATCGATCATCAATTCGCCGTCAATCAACGCACCGCTTCTGCCGCGGATGCTCTTTCCCCCGGCCTCTCTTGACGCTTTACAAACCGCACAGTCACAAAACACCGCAGGAATGGCCTCTGCCGCCGCGGTGCCCAAATATTGCAGAATCATATACCTTCTCCTCTCGGGTGACAAAAAGCGGCCGGGCCGGTTTCGGCACCGGCCGCTTCATAACATGACGGTCAGCGTTCTTTGGGCAGATCCATCCAGACCCCCGGGGTCTTTTTCCCGGCAAGGGCCGCCTCGCGAATGGCAGCCACAGCCAGCGTTTCGGCCAAAGGTGCCTTGGGCGCTCCGCCCCGGAAGAAATCTACCAGTTCTTTCACAAAATTGGGGAAATAATCGGTCATTTCCGCAATCTTCACATCCTCTTTCCCCTCGGGATATCCCACCGTCATTTTGAAAGGACAGCTCCAATCAAAATGCTGCATGGTGGCAAAACGGTTGCCGGAAAAACGAATAACCATACCGGGGTTAACATCGTTGCCGATGAACATCACCTGTTCCGCCTCGGGGCCCATCAATTTCACGATGGGTTCGATCTGATGGATGCAATAAATTTCCCAGGGGCCGGGGCCTTGGGAACTCACAGCGCTGATCCCCGCGGTATCGATTCCCTGCAATTCGGTGGAAAAACGCAGGGCGCTGGATGTAAACATGGGGGTGTTATAATCCCTTGCAATCTGAACCAGCTTTTTGGCCACCGCAAAAGAGGGAGCAAAGGTTTTGTCCACATAGGTGCGCTTGCCGCTTTTCAAAGGCAGATCGCAAAGTTCTTCGTGCATCTCCGGATTGTCCGGCGAAAGAACCACCAACACATCGCTCTTTTCAATCACTTCTTCGATGGAAGAGAGAAGTTCGACCCCCTGTTCCGCTGCCCATTGGGCGTTGGTCTTGCGGCCCTCTTGAGGGGCATCAATCTTGGCCCAGGCATAGGCCACGCAAACCTCACCCTTTGTTTCTTCCCGCAGCCAGGTGGGCAGATTGTCGGCATGCCACTCGCTGAGATAATAGTCAATAAAACCCACTTTCAACATCGTTCTTCCTCCCTTTTGACGAAAATCGGACTCGCTTTAGTCCAAAACCACCTCTCGTTCTGCCTCGGCAGAATCATACAACGCCTGCATCAATCTGGCGGTCACCATATTGGTATCGATATGGCTGGGCAGTTTTTCACCCGTTTGAATACAGGACAGGAACGCATTGATTTCGTTTTCAAAATGGTTGGTGCTTTCATATTTGGGGGTGGATTCATAAAGGGCATTATCCTCACCGTAGAAAATGGTGAAATTGCCACCATAATTCAGTCTGGCGCCTGCCTTGGTGCCCAAAAAGTCGATATACATTTCGGTGTTGGCAATGTTCTGTGCCCAGGCACCCTGCAAATTGATGGTGGGGCCTTCGGTGCGGATGTGACCGGTGATGAACTCTTCCACATCATAGGTGCCGTTATAATCCGGCGGGCCGGCCCACATACTGGTGTAAGAATAATCTTTCATATTCTGATTATCACACAATTTGGAATAGGTGGTAGCGCTGACGGTTTTTGCCTTGGGATCCCCCACGCAATACATAATCAGATCCAGAAAATGCACGCCCCAGTCGATCAAAACACCGCCGCCGCTGATTTCTTTGGTGGTGAACATCCCGCCCAAACCGGGAATGGAACGGGCCGAACGGAAGGAGGCATAAACATGGTAAATTTCGCCGAAAAAGCCCTTGTCGATCAGATTCTTCAACTTGTTTACGCCGGTGTTAAAGCGGTTGACCACACCGATATTCAAAACCTTGCCGCTTTCGTGCTGGGCTTTCTGCATTTCGATGGTATCTTCCAGATTCCGGGCGGCAGGCTTTTCACAGAGCACATGCTTGCCGTGTTTCAAAAAGTCGATGGAAATATCTTTGTGCACATTGTTGGGGGTGCAGACACTTACGGCATCCAATTCCGGGTCATCCAGAATTTCATGATAGTCATAAACCGCTTTGCCGCAGCCATATTTTTCCACCGCTGCATCGGCTCTTTCGGGGATGATATCACAGAAATAACGGATCTCTGCCTCGCTTTTCAGATAGGCGGGGATGTGGGCGCTGTTTGCGATCGTGCCGCAGCCGATCACTGCAACCTGCAATTTTTTCATTGGATACTCCTCCTTCGTGCTCTTTGTTTGATTTTTATATATAACGCCGAACAAACCCGGCGTTACAGGGTCAACCGAATGGATGCCGGCAGACTCGGTGTGCCGTAAACATCATAAAGAATCACGCGAATTTCTGCCTTGCAGCCGGAGAATTCTTTTTGAGGGGTCCAGAAAAAGGTGTCGGGCAATTCGGGCATTTCGGGGGCGTTGTTGCGGAAACCGCAATGCACCACGCCAAGGAGTCGTTCTGCAGCAACAGTTTGTTCGGGCAACAGGCCCTCGCCGCCAATATTTTGGATTCGGGCAATAACTTCCGCCAATTCGGGAATTTTGGGGGCGTTGTTGCAAAAACCGCAATGCACCACTCCAAGAAGCCGTTCGGCGGCGGCAGTTTGTTCGGGCAACAGGCCCTCGCCGCCAATATTTTGGATTCGGGCAATAACTTCCGCCCGCACCAGAAGTTTCTTCTCACCCGTTTTCCAGGTGAAGCGCCAACCTTCCCCTTCCTTTTGGGCCGAAAGTTCGGTGGGCGTATCAGGAGTTTCGCAGGGAAGCGTGCCTGTTTCTTCATAACGCATCATCGCCTCGTGGAAACAGGGCTTCACATTGACCGGGCTTTGATAATTGTTATAGGCAAAAGTAATATTGACCGCTGCATATTTGGCGGTGATCTCCATCTGGCGGACAAACCGATCCATCATAGCCGAAGACCAGCAGGTTTGGTCGAAATCTTCGTTGTTGGCCCAAAGAACCATCCCTTCCCGCAAGGAAACGGCTTTCACATAGGCCTGCATCACCGCATCCAACTGATGCAGTTTGGTACCGCCGGCCCCGATGGAATCCTGGGGGCAGAGGATATCCCCTCTTCTGAAAGGAATGTTGCGAACCATATCACACCACTGAGTCTCCAAATCGCTGACGCTGCCCAAATTCATATTGGCAAAAGGGCTGGTCAGAGCCGGGGCATGGGGTGTCAGACAGGAAAGATAATCCAGATGAACACCGAAACCGTCTGCCAGCATCCGAACCACCGCATTTCTGCCCTTGGCATCAGCTTTGAGCAGATCGAAATTCCAAATCTCGGGAATCAGATACCAACCGTAAAAGGTGCCGGGATATTTGCTTCCATATCGGTTCCAAAGTTCACAAGCCACCCGATTGCTCTTGTGACCCAATTCCAGAAACCAATCATAATGGGCCAGGGTCTTTTCCCGGTCCCACCAAAGTTCCCACCAAAAGTCATCCTGCACGGTTCCGAGGAAGCACTTCAAACCGCATCTGGCGCAGTTGGAAAGCACCCGATCAAACACATCCACGCCCACATAACCTTCGGAAAATTCTGCCTGGGCAGAGGGATAATAGGTGATCATCTTACCCTCTTTTGTTAACATCACGGCAGGAGAAAAAATCACATATTCCATCCCCACCTCCCGATAGGCGGTGAGTTCTTTGT
>JAFQMB010000217.1 GCA_017421095.1 Oscillospiraceae bacterium | reverse complement strand
TTTTTACAGCCATTCCAACAAGATAAACAGAAAATGTTTCCTTGACGCAATATCTTTTTCCCAGATATTTCCTCACTTGTTTTGAAATATTCCTCCACAAAGACAAAAAGCAAATTAAAACTCTCCTTCCCGATGGCAGAAAGGAGAGTTGATCGATTATAACTCGGACACAAAGCGCAAAACAGCGTCTTTTTGCGCTTCTTTTTCCAAAACCTGTTCGAAACGGATTGCGGCACTTTTCAGATTTTTCAAATTGAAAGGGGCTGCAACGCCGCTTTTCTTTTCCAATTCTTCCAGCAGGAAAAAGGGATCTTCCTGAGAAGCAGGAGCCTTTTCCAAAGCAAAAAGAACATCCTTGCAGAATTTATAAGGAGAAGCAGTGGAAAGAACTACACATTCAGTCATATCTCCGGAAGTTTTCCGATATTTTTCCAACACGCAAACCCCAACGGCAGTATGAGGATCAATCAAAACGCCTTCTGTTTCAAACAGACGGGCAATCACCTCAAATGCCTCTTCGTCGCTGCAGCAATCGGCGGCAAAATCTGCCTGCAAACGGCAAAGGATTTCCTTGGAAACGGTGTAACTTCCCTCTTCTTTCAAGGAAGCAAAGAGGTCGGAAATCAGCGAAGCATCCTGTTCGGAAGCAAGGAACAAAAGCCGTTCCAAATTGCTGGAAATCAAAATATCCATCGAGGGAGAGGCAGTTTGATGGAATTCGCGGTTGCGATCATAGGTTCCGGTGGCAAAAAAGTCGGTTAAAACCCGGTTGGCATTGGAAGCACAGATGAGTTTATGAACCGGCAGGCCCATCATTTTGGCATAATAACCGGCCAAAATATCACCGAAATTCCCGGTGGGAACACAAAAATTCACCTTTTCGCCCATTTGGATCTTTCCGGCGGAAACCAAATCAAAATAAGAGGCGAAATAATAAACAATTTGAGGGCAAAGGCGACCCCAGTTGATGGAATTGGCAGAAGAAAAACTCATATTGGATTCTTTGAGGGTTTCTTCCATCTCGCGGTCGGTGAAAAGGGTTTTAACACCCGTTTGGGCATCATCAAAATTCCCCTTGATTCCAAAGACTGCCACATTCTCCCCTGCCTGGGTCTGCATCTGCAGTTGCTGCAGGGCGCTGACGCCATATTTGGGATAGAAAACCGCGATTTTGGTGCCGTCCACATCCCTGAACCCTTCCAATGCCGCTTTTCCGGTATCACCGCTGGTGGCAACCAAAATCAAACTGGTTTCCGAAATTCCCAGATTTTTTCTGGCTGTTACCATCAGACGGGGCAAAAGCTGCAAGGCCAGATCTTTGAAAGCAGAGGTCGGCCCATGCCAAAGTTCCAGAAGCGAATAATCTTTGCAAAGACGGGTGGGGGCAATACGGCTGTCATCAAATTTGGGGTAGTGATAGGCGTCCTGCACACAGGAGAAGAGCTGCTCCTCGGTATAATCCGTTAAAAAAGGCTTCAACACTTTGGCTGCCAGTTCCACATAAGAGAGGTTTTGCCAGGCAGAAAGCTCTTCTATGGTGTAGGCAGGACAGGTTTCCGGCAGATAAAGACCACCGTCAGGCGCAAGGCCTTTACAGATGGCCTCCCCTGCTGAAACGGATTTTTTGTTCAAATCACGGGTTGAAAAATAGTTCATAGTGGTGAAAACTCCTTCAAGAGGGATCAAAACCGTCGCGACAAAAATTCTGAGACGTTATCGTAAAAAAGTCTGTCAGCCACAGCGGTTCCGAAATATTTTAACACATCATCGTAATAAATTGCAAGGTCTTTGACCCCGGATAATCCAAAAAGCGGCGTTCCTCCATCATAATCGCATCCCAAAGCCAGATGCTCTGCGCCCCCAAGATCCAAAAGATGCTTCAAATGGCGGTTTAATGCCTCGATACTCTCTTTTCTGCTGCAAGGGGTCTTCTCTGAAACAAACGGCGCATGAAGATTTAGGCCAACAAGTCCGCCTCTTGCAAACAGGATTTTCAGTTGGTCATCGCTGAGGTTTCGTTTGTGGGGCAAAACAGAAGCAGCGTTGGAATGGGTGGCAACAAACACCCCGTCATAGGCATCCGCCAACTGATAAAACCCTTTTTCCGAGAGATGTGAAACATCCGGAATGGTTCCGGCTTCCCGCATTGCTTTGACAAAATGAAACCCGGCTTCCCGAATCGGGCCACCGGTTTCACACCCGCCTGCCAACGGATTCTCGCCATTCCAGGTTAATGAGGCGAACCGAATGCCGTGCTTCCAAAGAAATTCTGCATTCCAACGATCGTGGGAAAGTTTCCCTGCGTTTTCAATGGTCAGAAAAGCGGCTGTTTTGTTATATTTTCCGTTTTTTTCATCCCATAAGGTCAGATTCCCTTCGTCTAACCAACGGTGAAAAAGGGCCAATTGTGCGTCAAACAAGGCATTTCCATCGGCATCTTCCGACAAAAACAACGCAAATGCCTGAATCCGACCGTCAAACCCGGAAAAGGGTTCGCTTTCCAAACGGGAAAATTCCTCCGGATGCAGCGAAGCGCGCCAAAGGGCATCACAATGAAGATCAGCATAGCGCATCATACACTCTCTCCCTTCGGATCAAAAGTAACGAAGATCTGCCGGTGCTTGAAAGGCGTTTTTATAATACTGATAACTTTTTTCAATCAAGGCGCCGTTTTGAGAAGCCAGTATCACCTCTGCCACATCGAATCTGGGCTGCAAGTGATAATGCTCCCGTTTCAAAAACAAGATGGCTGTTTTGCAAATCCGGCGCTGTTTTTCCTTGTTTACTGCCAAAACCGGGCGCACCAAAGGGTTTTCTCCTCGAGTTTTCACCTCAACAAAGGCAATGACATCCCCTTTTTTGGCAATGATATCAATTTCGCCCACATTTGGAATGCTGTAATTCTGTTCCAGAATCTCGTATCCTTCCTGCTCCAAATGGGCCCGAACGATTCCTTCTCCCCTTCCGCCGGTTTCTTTTCGCAATCTGTCCGTTGTTTTGGCATCCAAAAGTGACATCTTATTTCGCCCCTTCCCGTTCCAAAACCGGAATGCCTGCTGCAATCTCTTTTTTCAAAAAACTCAACCGATGAACCGGAGAGATGCCCTGCTCGGCGATTTTTTCATAATGTAATTTAGTGCCATAACCTTTGTGCTGGTCAAAGGCATATTCGGGATATTTTTCGGCCAGATGTTTCATATACCGATCCCGCGACACCTTTGCCAAAATGGCAGCCGCAGCCACCGAAGCACTGGTGTCGTCCCCTTTGATGAGAGATTGTGTTTCAGCGGGCAGTTCGTCAGGAATCCGATTACCGTCCACCAAAATCAGATCCGGTGTTATTTCCAAAGCGGCAACCGCACGGCGCATAGCCAAATAGGTTGCCCGGAGAATATTATATGCATCAATTTCCTCAGGGGAAGCCGCACCGATCCCAAAAGAGATGGCTTTTTCGCAAATCTCATCAAAAAGAATCTCTCTTTTGGCTTCCGAAAGTTTCTTGGAATCCCGCAACCCTGCAAAACGAACCTCGCTCGGAAGAATCACGGCTGCCGCAAACACCGGGCCGGCCAAAGGGCCTCTGCCTGCTTCATCCACCCCGCAAAGAACAGGATGCTGGGTTCTTTTTGTTGCATCAAAAGCATAAAGAGCCGCAAAATCAAAAGGCGTTCTTGCCATAACAGACCTCTTTCTTAGAAAGTTTCCCGATCTTCCGGCGCCTCCAAAGAGATGGCCCCCAGTTTTGAACCGCGAAATTCATCCAGCAGCATAATCGCAGCCCGTTCGGTGTTGACACTTCCGCCTGCCTGCAGCATCCCTCTTTTTCTGCCGACGATTTCCAAAAGATCATAGCTGTCTCCTTCAAAATCAGTATCGGGATTCAATTTATAACGGGCGCAAAGGGCTTCTTTTGCATGGAGGGA
>JAFQMB010000216.1 GCA_017421095.1 Oscillospiraceae bacterium | reverse complement strand
GCCGGGCGGATCTGGCATCCGGAAAACCCATGAACCGGCTGGTGCAGGGCGATGTGGGTTCCGGCAAGACTGCGGTGGCTGCGGCGGCCGGGTGGATCGCAGTGCAAAGCGGACTTCAGGCTGCATTGATGGCCCCAACGGAAATTTTGGCCGTCCAGCATCTTCACACCATGGAAAAAGTCCTCTCTCCCCTTGGGGTTCGGGTTGCATTGCTCAAAGGCGGGATGAAAAAGAAAGAGCGGGATGAGATTTTATCCTCTCTTGCAGCGGGCGAGATCGATCTTCTGGTCGGCACCCATGCGCTTTTCAGAGAAGATGTGGTCTTTTCCAAACTGGGTCTTGTGATCACCGACGAACAACACCGTTTCGGGGTGGAACAGCGCAGCTTGCTCAGTAAAAAAGGGCAGGAACCCCATGTGCTGGTGATGAGCGCCACCCCCATTCCCCGTTCCCTCGCGCTGGTGATTTATGGGGATTTGGATGTTTCTGTCATCGATGAACTTCCCCTGGGCCGTCAGCCGGTGAAGACCTATTTGGTGGATTCGGGGAAGCGGCAGCGGATGTATGGCTTTTTGAACAAATTGATGGACGAGGGCCAACAGGGGTTTATCGTCTGTCCGGCGGTGGAAGAAAATCCCGAAGCCGAAGAGGAAAATGAACCGGAAAATGTCACCGATTATGCCAAAAAGGTGGGGCGCACCTATTTTGCCCATCGCAGATGCGCGGTGTTGCACGGCAAAATGAAGGGGGCGGAAAAGGAAAAGATTATGGCAGCCTTTTCCTCGGGGGAAATTGATCTTCTCTTTGCCACCACGGTGGTCGAGGTGGGGGTGGATGTGCCCAACGCCACCTTTATGGTCATTGAAAATGCTGAACGCTTCGGTCTTTCCCAAATGCACCAGTTACGGGGCCGCGTGGGCAGAGGAAGGTTGGAATCCCATTGCATTTTGGTTTCGGATGATCCAAACGAGATGACACGCCATCGGTTGAAAACCCTTTGTTCCACAAACGATGGGTTTGTTTTGGCTTCGGAAGATTTAAAAATGCGGGGCCCGGGGGATTTCTTCGGCTCCCGACAACACGGTCTGCCCCAGATGCAGATCGCCGATTTAATGACCGATATGCAGATTTTGGAACGGGCAAAAGAGGAAGCCTCTTTGCTGCTTGCCGATTCTGCTGCTCAAACAGAAGGGCTGAAAGATGAGGTGGATCGGCTGGTGCGCAGGTTGGATAGCGGCGCTATCTCATAAACGCAACTGTTTTCGCTCGATATTTGATATAAAGATAAAAAGAAAGACTCCGATGCATTTGCCGATGAGGGCAGGGCTGCAATCGGGGTCTTTCTTGTTTTGCTATGTTCCACACGCCTTTGGATGGGGAAAACGGACATTTTCGAAGCAATTTTGATGTGTTCTGGATGAAATACTGCCATTTTATGAATCCGGATCAGAAGAGATCCTGGTCTGAATCGAAGGATAGTTGCATAAAATACAGACAGGCTTTTCACGGCCGATGAAATTCATAGAAAAACGATCCCACACAAGGGATGGCGACCGCTTTGGAAAAGATGAATGCCATCTCGCCGGAAAGGGCGAAAATCTGGCCGTCTTTGTCGGTTTGGATCACAATTTCCAGCGACCGGAGCTGATGGAATTGCAAATCTTCCTTCTTTGCAACCAACGAAAGCCATTTTTCTGTGGGCGCTCCCGCGGCGATATCTGCCAAAAGGTGATAATTTCTGCCCGTTTCGGTTTCCTCTGTTTGGATTTCTTTGATGTTTGCTGCATCCAAAAGCAAAAAGGGCAAGACTGTCTTGGGGTCAATTCCGTATGTTTTGGCAAATTCTTCTTTGGTGAAGATTTGTTCTTTTGCTGCAAAATCGGCTAATAAATAGCCTGTTTCGGTGGCAAAAAGGGATGCGGTTTCCTCTTCGTCGCGGCAGGTCCTTGTGATCTCTGCCGAAAAGGCGGCTTCGCTTTTGTTTGCCCGATAGTTCCAGGTTTCGGTTTTATAAAAAAGATCCAATTCCCAGCGACCGCAGATTTCAAGAGCCGGGGCGGTTTCCAATTCCTGCAGACACAAGATCAGATTTTCATCACCGTCAGAAGCGGGAACAGAAATTGATTCCGACGAAGCTTCTGTTTTGGAACTCTTTTCGGGGATTGGCGCGGTGGAGGGGCTGGAATACTGGGGCAGACGGTGGCTGTTTTCTTCAAAGGAGGTGAATTCCGATTCTTCTGTGGGAAGATGGGAGTTCTCTTTTGATTGGGTTTCGGGTTTGATGGGCAAAGATTCCTCTTTTTGGGGATCGTTCGGACGGCTGTTTACCGGACTTTGGCCTTCCGAGGCCTGAACCGAAACAGGTTCTGATTGAGGAATGCTTGCTGTTTCTTGGTTTTGTGAGGAGGAAACAGCATCCAAAGAAGAGGAGGATTCCGCCGGATTTTGGGGCGTTTGGGGCAAAAAGAGAAACACTCCCAGGCCAAGGGCGAATGCCAAGGTAATGCTGATTGCCGCAAAGAGCAAATCCTTTTTGTCGGCCATTTTCTGTCTCATATATCTGCTCCTTTGCTTTGATGATGCTATTATATCGGCAGGAAAAACGAAATGCAAGAAATTGTCGCAAAAGGGCGAAAGAAGGGCGAATTCTTTTGGCCCGAATGCAGGGCTTCTTTGTATAGGGGAAGCGGGAATGCGCCATAATCCTGTTGCAGGGAAAGATATCCCGGGAACCGATGAAAGAGAAAGGATGGAAAAGATGCAACAGGTCAAGCGAGGAGAGATTTATTTTGCCGATTTGAATCCGGTGGTGGGCAGCGAACAGGGAGGACTTCGGCCGGTGGTAGTCATTCAAAACGATATCGGAAATTTACACAGCCCCACAGTGATCGTGGCCGCGGTCACAAGCAGACATTCCAAACACGATCTTCCCACCCACATTGAGATTGCATCGGAACTTTGCGGTTTGGCAAAAGATTCGGTGATCCTTTTGGAACAGGTTCGGACCGTGGATAAAACCCGCCTTCGCAGCCGAATGGGCAGTGTGCCTTCCGATGTGATGGGCAAGATCGATCGGGCATTGCGGATCAGTTTGGGAATGGAGCGCCGATGACGGATTTTTGTTGCAATTTCGCAAAGAAATGTGTATAATAATTTTGAATATCCAAATTGGGGTATTTTGCGCAATCCGCTGTCTTTGGCAAAAAGAAGCCGTTGGCCGCTTCTTTGGACAGAAGCCCTCTTTTCGGTGGCAGGGCAGAGCAGATACGGTGCTCTCATCCATTTTCTCAAAGGATTGCAAAAACAAAAAAAGAAACCGACAGAAGCGGTCTGTCGGAGGCGTTGGCCAAACAAAGAAAAAAGAACAGACAGCCGGCAAAACAGTCGGCTGCTGCGGCTTTGCCGCAGAAAGGAAGGAAACCATTGAGCGAAAGAAAAACCAATCAAACCCTGTCGGGGACTTCGCTGGGACCGAAAAAGCAAAGCAGAGCATCCCTTTCTTTTGAGGATATGCCTGTTTTCACCAAGTGGGAAATGCCCAGTGAGCCAGCCCCTGTCAAAGAGGCTGCAAAAGCTGCTTCTCAAAAGGGCGGGGCGGCAAAAAAGAAGACCAACAATCAAAATGCAGGGCAAAAGGGCGCTTCGGGGAAGAAGGGTCAAGGAAAAAACAAGCCCGGTCAGAAGACGCAAAAAGCCCAAAAGGGAAAAGGAAAGGGCAATGCTCCGGTGGCAGAAAAACAAAAGGCAGAGAGACCGAAACCGACCGGACAGCCTGCACAAAAGAAACAGACCGGTGCCAAAAAGCAGCCGGTCAAACAGACGCTGCAAAATAATACTATCCCCAGCATCAGCACCAATTTTTCGCCGAAAAAAGGCGGCAAAAAGGGCAAGAAGAATCCGCCCATCCGCATCATTCCCCTTGGGGGCTTGAACGAGATTGGCAAAAACCTCACCGTCTATGAATGTCAGGATGATATCTTTTTGGTAGACTGCGGTTTGGCATTTCCGGATGAAACCATGCTGGGGGTGGATCTGGTCATCCCTGATTTCAGTTATCTTGTTCAAAACAAGGAAAAAATCCGCGGCGTGGTCATCACCCACGGACACGAAGATCACATCGGCAGTCTTACCTATTTGCTCAAACAGATTGATCTTCCGGTTTACGGCACCAAACTGACCATCGGCTTGGTGGAAGGCAAACTGAAAGAGGCCGGTCTGCTGGGCAGAGTGAAGACCCATGTGGTGACGCCCGGCGATCGGGTGAAACTGGGCTGTATGGAAGTGGAGTTTGTTCGGGTGAACCATTCCATTCCCGATGCGGTTGCGATTGTGACCCACGCCCCCTGCGGCACCGTTGTGCAGACGGGGGATTTCAAAATCGATTATACCCCCATCGGCGGCGGCGTGATCGATCTGGCCAGATTTGGGGAATTGGGAAGCCGTGGGGTTTTGCTCCTTTTGAGCGATTCCACCAATGCGGAACGCCCCGGTTCTACCACCACTGAGCGCAAGGTGGGGCAGAGTTTTGACAATTTGTTCAAAACGGCAGAGGACAAACGCATCATCATTGCCACCTTTTCTTCCAACATTCAGCGCATCCAGCAGATCTGTGATGCCGCGGTCAAATTCGGCCGTTGCGTGGCCATTTCCGGCCGCAGTATGGAAAACGTCACCGGCATTGCAAGAGAACTGGGTTATCTGCATGTGCCCGAGGGGCTGATTGTTCCCATGGAGGAACTTTCCCGCTTCCGCCCCAGCGAAACGGTGATCATCACCACCGGCAGTCAGGGAGAACCTATGAGCGCCCTTTCTCGGATGAGTATGGGCTCTCACAGACAGGTGACGGTGGGCAAGGGCGATTTCATCATCATTTCTGCCACCCCCATTCCCGGCAACGAAAAGCTGGTGAGCCGGGTGGTCAACGAACTGCTTCGCTCGGGGGCAGATGTGATTTATGAATCCATGTATGATGTGCACGTTTCGGGTCACGCCTGCCAAGAGGAACTGAAACTGATGATGGAGCTGGTGCGCCCCAAATATTTTATGCCGGTTCACGGGGAATTCAAACATCTCAAACGGCACGCAGATCTGGCCAGAAGTTTGGGCATTCCCGATGAAAACATCATCATTTCTGAGATCGGCCGGGTTTTGGAAACAGACGGCACCTATTTAAAAAATGAACAGACGGTTCCTGCCGGAAGGGTTTTGGTGGACGGTCTGGGCGTGGGCGATGTGGGCAGCGTGGTCCTGCGGGACAGAAAACTTCTTTCGGAAGACGGACTGGTCATCATTGTGGTGACGGTGGACAGCTTGACCGGCGAGGTGCTCAGCGGCCCGGATGTGGTTTCCCGCGGATTTGTTTATATGCGGGAATCGGAAGAGGTGGTGGAGGAATTCCGCAACCTGACTCTGAAGGTGCTCGATTCGGTCAAGGATCGCAGACACAAGGATTGGAACGATGTGAAGGTGCGGATCAAAGAGGCGGTCAGCTCCTGTGTTTACCGTCGGATGAAGCGCAGCCCTATGATTCTGCCCATTGTGATGGAGGTTTGATTATCGTCGCCCGAGTGGGTTTTTGCCCCCGGGAGAGAGGATTTATTTATGAAACTGACAAAAAAAGCAACACTCATAAGTGCGGCACTTTGGATTCTGTTTGTTTTTGGAACGGTTTTCAGTGTTTTGAGTTGGTTTATCTCGCCCTATCTTTGTGCGATTGGGGTTTTGCTGTTGATCATTCTTGCGGTGGCCATTCATTTGTATCACGGCCATCTGCGCAGCCTGATGCTTGCCAGTTATACCCTGGCAGCTGAGCGGCTTTCTGCCGAAGATGCCGAGGATTTGGAAAAGTTTCCTTTCCCGGCGCTGGTTTGCGATCAGGAACGGAGAATTTTGTATAACAACCGCCTGTTTGTCACCGATGTGATGGCCGGAAAAAGTGTTGTGGATTTGGAACTGGATCGGGTGTTGCGGGATATTCGCCCCGATTTCACCGAATATGTGGCCCATTTTCCGGTGCAGGTGGGGGCAAAGGAATTCACCGCCTTTGTTTCTTCTTTTGAGCGAAATCAGAATCGGTTCTTCACCTATTATTTTGTGGAAGATACCAAACAGAAGCAGATCATTCGGGAATATCACGCCACTCGCCCTGCAGTGATGCTTCTTTACATCGACAATTTGGAAGATACCGTTTCTTCCATGAAAGAGAGCGAAAAGATGGCGGTTTTGGGCCGTATCGAAGCGCTTTTGGATGAATTTATGGATCAAACCAGCGGTTTTATGGCCAAGATAGACCGGGACCGTTTCCTTGCGGTGGTGGAAGAGCGGCATATGGCTGCCATTATTGAAGATAAGTTTTCCATTTTGGATCAGGTGCGGTCTGCCTCTCCTGAAGGAGGGGTGCCGGTGACCCTTTCCATCGGGGTGAGCCGTGGAGCAGTCGATCTTCAGACTGGGGAAAAAGATGCCCGCAAGGCGCTGGATATGGCGTTGGGCCGGGGCGGTGACCAGGCAGCGGTACTTAGCAGTGACGGTTATTCCTTTTTTGGCGGTGTTTCCAAAGGGGTGGAAAAGCGAAGCAAGATCAAAACCCGTGTGATGGCTTCTGCTATTAGCGAACTGATCACCCATTCCGACAGTGTGTTGGTGATGGGCCACAGAAACGCCGATATTGACTCACTTGCTTCCGCCACCGGGATGGCAAAGGCGGCAAGAAATCTTGGCAAACGGGCCTATGTGGTGCTCAAGAAAAATGAAAATCTGGCAGGCTCTCTTTTGGAAATGCTGGAAGACGGCGGTCTGGGCGAGATGTTTCTCTCGCCGGAAGAAGCCATGCGCCGCATTGCCGCCAACACCCTTTTGATTGTGACAGACACCCACAGCAACGCCCAGGTGGAAAGCGAGCAGGTACTGGATGCCTGCCGTTCGGTGGTGGTGATCGATCATCACAGAAAATCGGTCAATTTCATCGAAAAGGCTGTGATTTTTTATCACGAACCCTTTGCATCTTCTGCCAGCGAAATGGTGGCAGAACTTTGCCAGTATATTTCCCAAGGGGAGTTTGTGGGCCGCATAGAGGCAGAGGCTCTTTTGGCGGGCATCAGTTTGGATACCCACAGTTTTTCCACCCAGGCAGGGGTCAGAACCTTTGAGGCGGCGGCCTGGCTGCGCAGCCGTGGGGCGGATATGACCCGCGTTAAGCGGCTCTTCCGCAACTCTTCCCAGCATTATCACGAACGGACTTCGGTGGTGCGGGATGCTGAAATTACAGATGGGTGTGCGATTTCTTTCAACCGTTCTGCAGGCCCTATGGCCCAGATGATCAGTTCTCAGGCGGCAGACGAGCTGCTCTCTTTGAACGGTGTTCGTGCCTCTTTTGTGTTCTATGAAAACGAAAATCGGTTGGGTCTTTGCGCCCGCAGTTTCGGTGATGTGAATGTGCAATTGATTATGGAGGCGCTGGGCGGCGGCGGTCATCAGAATATGGCCGGCACCCGTTTTGCCCCCGAGGTCACAAAAGAAGAAGCGGAAGAAATGCTTCAAACTGCCATCGCCAACCAGCTGGCCGTCACCAAATCCGAATAATTTTTAAGAAAATCCCGAAAGCGAGGAAAAGAAGATGAAAGTCATTTTGAAAGCGGATGTGAAGGGAAGCGGTAAGGCCGGCGATCTGATCAACGTGTCGGACGGTTATGCCCGCAACTTCCTGTTCCCCAAAAACTTGGCTGTGCCGGCCGATAAAGGGGCAATGAACGATCTGAAAAACAAAGAAGCCGCCGCCGAGCATCACAAGCAGGTGGAGGTGGATGAAGCCAAGGCGTTGGCCGCAAAACTGGAAGGCAAGAGCGTGACCGTCAAGGCCAAGGCCGGTCAGGGCGGCAGACTCTTTGGCAGCATCACCGCAAAGGAAATTGCCGCCGCTTTGCAGGCCGAATTTGGCATTCAGGTGGAAAAACGCCGCATTGAGGTTTCGGAAATCAAAGCCTTTGGCAGTTATTCTGCCACGGTGAAGGTTTACAGCGGTATCACAGCCAAGATCACCGTTGTGGTCACCGAATAAAGGAAAAGCAAAAAGGAAGGATGTGAAGGCATATGGCCATCGGCGAAAGAGGGCAGGATTTTTATCAGAATCTTTCAACCCCCCATGCCATCGAGGCGGAGCAATCTGTTTTGGGCGCGGTGATCATTGAACCCTCTTGTATTCAGGATTTGATCCAGACGCTGACCCCTGCCTGTTTCTTCAAACCGCTCAACGGCGCGATTTTCGGCGTGATGAGCCAAATGTTTGCCAACAGCATCACCATCGATATCGTCTCTTTGATTGATGCCTGTTTGCAGGCGGGCGTCTTTGAACAGGAAAAAGACGCCAAAATGTATTTGGCGGATCTGGCCCAGACGGTGCCCAGTATCTCCAACTTGAAGAGTTATACCGATATTGTCTTGGATAAATATTATCTTCGTTCGCTGATCGGCGCCGCCAACGAGATTTTGGAAACGGCCGGCAGCAACGATGCCACCAGCGCCCAACTGTTGGATTATGCGGAACAGAAGATTTATGATATCAGAAAGGGCAGAGACGCCACCGGAATCCGCAAGATCGATCAGATTTTGGTGGATGCCTTTGATCATCTGCAAAAGATGAGCGGCCCCGACCGACTGGATTACGCTCCGGAAAGCACCGGCTTTGGCGCGCTGGACAAGGTGATCACCGGTCTGAACCCTTCGGATCTGATCGTTTTGGCCGCCCGTCCGGGTGTGGGGAAATCCTCTTTGGCAGTAAATATCGCCACCAATATGGCCTCCAGAAGCAAAAAAGATGTGGTCATTTTCAATCTGGAAATGAGCGCCGAGCAGGTGGTTATGCGAATCCTTTCTTCCGAATCGGGCATTGATGTGAAACGGCTGCACGGCGGAAATATCAAAAGCCGGGATGAGTGGTCCAGTTTGGCAAGAGCCGCCCAAACCCTTTCGGGAATGAGCCTTTATGTGGATGACACCCCCATGATCACGGTGCCGCAGATGAAAGCAAAACTGCGCAAGGTGAAGAATCTGGGGCTGGTGGTCATCGACTATTTGGGTTTGGTACAGCCTTTAACCAAAACAGAAAGCCAGGTGCAAAGAATCGGCGAAATCACCCGCCATTTGAAGATTATGGCCAAGGAACTGAATGTTCCGATTTTGGTTTGCGCCCAGCTCAACCGCGGCCCTGAAGGCCGGCCGGATAAACGGCCCAATCTTTCCGACCTGCGGGATTCGGGTTCTATTGAACAGGACGCCGATGTGGTGCTCTTTATCTATCGGGAAAGTTATCACGACAAAAATGCCGAAGATAAATCTTCCACCGAGTTGATCGTGGCCAAAAACCGTCACGGCGAGACCAACAACATCCCTCTTTTCTGGGATGGTCTGCACACCCGGTTCACCTCGTTGACCGGTGAATCCGAGCCCGATTGATCCAAATTTTTTCAAGAAAGGGCGGAAGCAGAAAACAGCTTCTGCCCTTTGGTTTTGTTTGTTCGCAGAAAAGAAAAAAGGAGGCGAGGGAATTGGTGTCGTTGCAACAGAGAATGGTTGCTTATCTGGAAAGAAACGGGGTTTGTTGCAAAGATAAAATGTTGCTTGTGGCCTTTTCGGGCGGTCCCGATTCCACCGCACTTTTACATCTTTTGCAGCAAAGCGGCACACAATTGGGGTATGCCGGGCTTGCGGCCTGCCATGTGCATCATATGCTGAGAGGGGAAGAGGCCGATCGGGATGCCGCCTTTTGCCGGGATTTTTGCGCCGACCGAGGAATTTTATTTTTTTCGAGAAAAGAAAATGTGCCCCTTCGGATGAAAGAAAGAGGCGAATCGGCCGAAACTGCCGCAAGAGAACTGCGCTATGCCTGTTTGCAGCAGGTGGCGAAAGAATGGCAAAATGAAACCGGGAAAGAGGTGCTCATCTGCACCGCCCATCACGCCGAAGATCAGGCTGAAACCATCTTGTTTCGATTGGCAAGGGGAACGGGATTGGGCGGTCTTTGCGGCATTTCACC
This sequence comes from Oscillospiraceae bacterium, assembly GCA_017421095.1. Taxonomy (GTDB): domain Bacteria; phylum Bacillota; class Clostridia; order Oscillospirales; family Ruminococcaceae; genus RGIG1943. The sequence continues at coordinate 8,700 of JAFQMB010000216.1, read as the reverse complement.
CAAAAGAGACAATCTTTTGCGGCCGCTTCTTTTTGCACAAAAAAAAGAACTTCTTGCCCAATTGGAACAGATTCCTTTTTGCACCGATTCCACCAATGAGTCGGACGAAGCAAACCGAAACAAACTGCGCCACCGGGTCTTGCCGGTTTTGGAAGAGATCAACCCCGGTTTTGTGCGCAGTTTGGAGGAACATCGGGAGTTTTGGGCCAACGAGGAAGATTTTTTGCGCCTGGAAACCCAAAAGGCGGCGGAATCCTGCCTGCAGGAGGGATGTTTGCTGCAACAGCCCTTTTTGGCGCTTCATCCCGCCATGGGTCAGCGGGTCATTCTTTTTTGGCTGACAAAAGAGGGGCTGCCCACCGATCTTCGCCACGTGAAAGAGATCAGACGGGTTTTGCAAGGGGAAAGGGCGGCCTATGAACCACAAAAAGGTGTTCGTTTTTTCCGGTTTAAGGGAAATATTTTTCTGGAACGGGAGGGTTTGATTCCTCCCCAACCGGTTGCGTTTTCTGTATTTGGAGAGGAAATTTCCTATCAAAAGGGCAAAATGCGGTTTTTTTTGGAAATTTTGGAAGATGTTCACAGAAAATACATTGAAAATTTGAAAAAACCTTTGTTTCTTCTGATAGATTATGATAAAATAAAAGGCAGCGTGGTTGTTCGGCCGCCAAAGGCGGAAGACGGTATCGCACTCCCAGGCATTTCGGGAAGAAAAAAGGTGTCGGAGCTTTTGAAAGAGGCTGGCATTCCCGCTTGTTTGCAGCCTTTTGTTCCGGTGATCACAGACGATTCGGGTCTTTTGGGAATTTTGCATCCCGCCTGCAAACGATGTGACAACCGCTGTCGGGTGACAGAAAAAACAACACGAGTATTACAGATCCGTTTGACAATGAATTAAGACAGCCGGAAAGGGGCAGAAACAATGTATAACGACATTCAGGAAATTTTGGTTTCGGAAGAAGAGATTGCAAAAAAGGTCAAAGAGCTGGGCAAGCGCATTTCGGATGATTATGCCGGAGAGAACCTTTTGCTGGTCGGCGTTTTGAAGGGCTGCGTGGTGTTCATGAGCGACCTGATGCGGGCCATCGACATTCCGCTTTCCATCGACTTTATGACCGTTTCCAGTTATGGCAGCGGCACCGTTTCGGGTGAGGTCAAGATGCTCACCGACCTGCGGTGCGATGTGAGCCAGTTTCACGTGTTGTTTGTGGAGGACATTCTGGACAGCGGCAAAACCTTGTTTTTCCTGAAAAATATGATGGAAAAGCGGGGGGCCAAGAGTGTGAAGGTTTGCACTCTGTTGGATAAACCTGCCCGCCGGGTGGCCGATATCAAGGCGGATTATGTGGGCTTTGACATCCCCGATTCCTTTGTGGTGGGATACGGATTGGATTTTGACGAAAAATATCGGAACGTCCGCTTCATCGGCGCGCTCAAGCCCGAGAAGTATGCCCATATTCTGGGCTGAAAACAAATTTGAGGAGGAACAGTCGGTTTGGATAACAAAAAAAGAGGCACCGGGATTGTATCGGTAGTGGGGATCGTCCTGATGGCCGTTTTGCTCTATTTTGTGATGGGCGGTTTTTCTGCCCCGCAAACCAAAGATATGACCCTTTCCAAGGTGGTCAGTTATTTCAGAGACACCCCGGAAGATATCCGTTCTTTCAGTCTGGATATGGGCGACGGTCAGTTGGAAATCCGTCTTTACAGCGATAAGGCGGAAGAGAGAAATGACAAGACCAAGGACGAGGTGATCCGCTATCGTGTGGCGGATAAATCCAGCTTCTGGGGCGATGAGAACACCGTTCGTCAGATGGTCGAGGCTTATAACGCTTCTCATCCCGATGCTCCGATCGAATATGAGATCAAACAGGCCGGGGACGACAGTTTGCTGGTGATGCTGGTGGCCTATGGTTTGCCCACCTTGCTTTTGGTCGGCTTTATGGTTTTCTTGTTCCGCAGAATGGGGCAGGAAAACGGTCAGGCCATGAATTTCGGCAAGACCCGTGCCAAGCCCCAACCGGAAAACGGAAAAAAGGTGACCTTTGCGGATGTGGCCGGTGCCGAGGAGGAAAAGGAAGAACTTTCCGAGATTGTGGACTTTTTGAAAAATCCCCGTCTTTTTAACGATATGGGTGCCAGAGTACCCAAGGGCGTTTTGCTGGTGGGCCCCCCCGGAACGGGAAAAACCCTGTTGGCCAGAGCCGTTGCCGGTGAAGCAGGCGTGCCCTTCTTCAGCATTTCCGGTTCTGATTTCGTTGAAATGTTCGTGGGTGTCGGCGCTTCCCGGGTGCGGGATCTGTTCACCCAGGCCAAAAAGGGCGCACCTTCTATTGTCTTTATCGATGAAATTGATGCGGTGGGTCGTCACAGAGGCGCAGGTCTCGGCGGCGGACACGATGAAAGAGAACAGACCTTGAACCAACTTTTGGTGGAGATGGACGGTTTTGCCCCCAACGAAGGGGTGATTGTGATGGCCGCCACCAACAGAAGAGATATTCTGGACCCCGCCCTGCTCCGTGCCGGCCGTTTTGACCGCCAGATTTATGTGGGGCATCCCGATATCAAGGGCAGAGAAGAGATTTTGAGAATCCACACCAGAAATAAGCCTTTGGCTCCCGATGTGGATTTGAAGGTGGTGGCAAGAGGAACCTCCGGCTTCACCGGGGCCGATCTGGAAAATGTTGCCAACGAGGCGGCACTCATTGCAACCCGCAATCGCCATAAGGCCATCACCATGAGCGATTTCAACGACGCTACCATCCGTGTGATCGCCGGCCCGGAAAAGAAATCCCGTGTGGTGACCGAAGAAGATAAGCGCATCACCGCCTATCACGAGGCCGGTCATGCGGTTGTCACCTATTATTTGGAGACTCAGGATCCGGTGCATGAGATCAGCATCATTCCCCGTGGAATGGCCGCCGGTTATACCCTGGCCCTGCCCGAGGAGCAAAAGAGCCATATGACCCGGACTGAGATGTTTGAAAGCATCTGTGTTTTGTTGGCCGGTCGTGTGGCAGAGCAGCTGGTGCTGCAGGATGTGACCACAGGCGCTTCCAACGATATCGAAAGAGCCACGGGGATGGCCAGAGAGATGGTCACCCGATATGGCTTCTCGGATGTGCTTGGCCCGGTGCTTTACGGCTCGGATCAGGATGAGGTGTTCCTGGGCAAGAGTTTTTCCTCTGCTCCCGCTTATTCTGAAAATGTGGCCGCTTCCATTGACCAGGAGATTCGCAAACTGGTGGAAAAAGCCTATACCAAGGCAACCGAACTTCTTTCTGCCCATCTGGATCAGCTGGAATTGGTGACCGCCGCTTTGACCGAACACGAAAAACTCGATGGCGAAGACTTCCGTCAGCTGATGGAAGAAGGAAAGCTGGACCGGACCAATCGGTCTGCCGCCACCATCTTTGATAAGGGTGCTTCCTATCGCCATAAAGAGGAAAAGGCCGCCGAAGAGGAGAAAGAAGATCCTTTTTGGGAAACGAAGGAAACACCTGCCGAATAAAAAAGCAAAATAAGAGGGGGTCATCCGCCTTGAAAACTTGTGTCAAACAAATGATCGACGATCTGAAAAAATTGGGAGTTCGTGTGGATGACACCCTTTTGGTTCACTCTTCTTTCAAATCCCTTGGTTGGAGCAGAGAAGAGGGGACTCCCGATGATGCCTTGCTGGCATTGATGTCTGCTGTTTCGGAAGGAACGCTGATGCTGCCCACCTTGAGTTATGAAACGGTTGGGGCGGCAAATCCCTTTTTCTCGGTTGCTGACACCCCTGCCTGCGTGGGGATTCTGCCCGAGACCTTCCGAAAAAAAGAAGGAGTTTTCCGCAGTGGATGTGCCACCCATTCGGTGGCCGTTTGGGGCAAGGATGCAAAAGAGATTGCCGATGCCCATCTGCTGGATGAAACGCCGGTGGGGGATCATTCTCCTTTTGCTGCGGTTCGGGATCGGTGCGGAAAGATTTTGATGCTGGGCTGTGGGTTGGAACCCTGCACCTCGATGCACGGGGTGGAAGAACTTTCCAGACCTGACTATCTGTTTGGCGATCCGGTGGTATACACCCTGACTTTGGCAGACGGCAGCACCAGAAAACACACCCTCCTGCGTCATGATTTTGCGAATACCGTTCAGCGTTATGATCGGATCGAACAATATCTTTCCGGCGATGAACTTCGCTGCCAAAAGGTCTGCGGAGCCACCGCATATCTGATTGATGCCAAGGCCTTGTGGGAAAAGACAGATGCGGTGTTGCGCAAAGATCCCCATGCGTTTGTGGATCAGACGAAAGATTGAATATGCCCGCTTTTTAAGATTGCCGACAATCCTTTTGCCACCGGAATGTCACATCGGTTTTGGCCTGTGGGCAAACAGATAAAAAGCGCGTTTTGAAAAAGAGAGGAGACAGTTTTATGTTTCAACGCACAGATTCCTCCTTCGTGGAGCAGTTGGTTCGCCATCAGAACAGCCCGATGCAGACAATCGGAATGATTATGACCTATACCGGCGGCGTTTTTATCAGCCTGCTTGTGGCCTTTTTGGGCCTTTCGGGTATTTTGATTGCCCTTTTGCCCCCTGTGGTGGTTTATCTTTTTCAGATGATCGCTCTCTTTTTGTTTGCCGGTGGCATCTATCTCACCATTCGGTTGGGTGCCGCCTTCCACAAGGAATATGAATATATTCTGACGGCAGGGGAGTTGGATATCGATTGCATCATTTCCAAGCGGAAACGCAGCCGTCTTTTGACCTTCAAGGTGAACGGAGCGGAAAAGGGCGGAAAATATCAGCCTGAAAAGCTGGAAAGAGAACGTTTTGATGCCCGAATCTTTGCCTGCACTTCCAAACAAGATCCGGAAAACCGTTATCTGGTGGTGCAGAATGCCAAAAAGGGCAGAGTGCTTTTGGTCTTTACCCCCGATGAAAAGATGCTTTCTGCTTTGCGTGTTTATCTGCCCCGTCATTTTTCCGATGAATTTTTGAAGGGATAATTGCTGCCTGCTGTGCCACTTTTGTCGGGTGCAGCAGGTTTTCTTTTCATCCCCTTTTGAAAGGAGACAATAAAATGGTCATTGTAACCCCCGATCAAATGCGACAGGTGGAGGAATATACCTTCCGTTCCGGTTTGGATGCCCTGCGGCTGATGGAAAACGCCGGCGCCAGAGCTGCCACTTTGGCGGAAGAGGCCGGTCTTTGTGTCGGGAAGCAGGTTGTAATTCTTTGCGGCAGAGGAAACAACGGCGGTGATGCCTGTGTGATGGCGCGTCATCTTTTGCAAAAGGGCAATCGCGTGACGCTGATTTTATGCGAAGGACAGCCGGTGACCAAACAGGCGAGCAGGATGTTTGAACGTCTGCAGGGATTGGAATTGGAAATTTTGAACGCCGGTTTTGATAAATCTGCGGCTTTTCGAAGAATTTCGGGAGCCGATCTGATTGTAGACGGGGTTTACGGCATCGGATTCCACGGCAATTTGCAGGGCTTGACCGCTCAGTTGATTGAAGAGGCCAACAGAACCAATGCGGTGCGCCTTTCTTTGGATCTGCCCAGCGGAATGAATGGAGAAACCGGAGAAACCGACCCCGGGGTTTTCCGTGCGGATTTCACGGTGGTTTTCGGGGCTTATAAAACCGGGCATTTCACCGATGGGGGCAGAAAATGCTGCGGCCGCTTGCTTTTAGCGGAAATCGGCATTCCGGCCGAGGCGTTTTTCAAATGCCAGGTGGACGCCTTCTTCACCGACGTGGAGATGGTCAAACAGTCGGTTCCCAAACGGGATGTTTCGGCACACAAAGGAGATTTTGGCCGTGCGTTGCTTCTTTGCGGCAGCAAAAGAATGAGCGGCGCCGCTTTTTTGGCTGCCTCGGGCGCTTTGAAGGCCGGTGCGGGTTTGGTGACGCTGGCCGCCCCCGGAACTGTGGTGGACGGTCTTTGCGGTCGGCTGATCGAGGCTACCTTCCTGCCCCTTCCGGAAGAGGATGGCTTTGTTTCAAAAGGGGCCGAGGAACTTCTTTTGGCGGAGATGAAAAACAAAACAGCCCTTTTGGCCGGCTGTGGGTTGGGAAGAGGAATTGCAGCTTCCCGATTGATTGAAAGGATGCTGATGGGGCAAAAAAATCCCGTTGTTTTGGATGCAGACGGTCTATTTTTGGCCGCTGAGCATAAAGATGAATGGAAAGCGCATTGCTGCCCCTTGATTTTAACCCCCCATGCAGGAGAGATGGAACGACTGACCGGTGAGAAAACCCCCACTGACCGAATCCGGCGCAAGGAAGTTTGCCGCCGGTTGGCAGAGGAATGGAATGCGGTGGTGGTGCTCAAAGGCCACGAAACGGTGATTTGCGGACCGGAAGGAAGCCACTATCTCAATCAGACGGGCAATCCGGGTTTGGCAAAGGGAGGAAGCGGCGATCTTTTGGCGGGCTTGATCTGTGGATTGGCTGCTCAGGGGATCGAACCGGTCAAGGCGGCGGCCATCGGCGCCTGGCTTCATGGCAAGGCGGCGGATCTGGCGGTGGCAGAAAGCGGCGAGGCCGGTCTTTTGGCTTCGGAATTGCTGCCTTATTTGGGAAAGGTCTGGGCGATGCTTAAGCGCTGAAAATCCTGCGAAGGGTGTGAAATGCAACAATGAAACGCCTTTGGCTCCTTTTGAGTTTTCTTTGGATACTGCTTTTGCTTTGCGGCTGCAGCAAAAATGGGGAAGTGCAGAAAATCCCCGATGAGATCAAAGAGAAGATGCAGGCCTATGAATCTCTTGCCCTGTTGGAATATGGAGATTTGAAGGCGAATATCACAGTGGAAAAAGCCGGGGAAAAATGCCTGATAACCTTTGAAAGTCCCGAGGCGCTGCGGGCCCTTTCGGCGGTGATGGAATCGGGAAGTGCCTATCTTTCTTTCGGAGGCTTGAACCTGCCTTTGGAAGGAGACGGTCTTTTTGATCGGGCAGCGGCTGATTTGATTCTTCGGGCCTTGAATCGGGCGGGGGAAGAATCGGGCGTGACTGCATCGTTGACGGACGGGGAACTATTGCTTTCCGGACAGATGGAAAAGGGAAGTTTCAAACTGCATTTGGATGGGGAAACGGGCTGTTTTCTTTCGCTGGATTTTCCCGAAGAACAACTGCATCTGGAATTTTATGAATTCCGATTCACTTCTCCGCCAAAGGAACCCGAAGCCAAGCAGGAATCAAAATCATAACAAGGAAAGCCTTTTGCTTATGGCAAAGGGCTTTTTTCTTTTTGGCTTTATGAGGAGCCTTGCCGGAAAAGGATACGGGATCTGAAAAGGAAACCTTGCCAAAATCTGTTTGAATGTGTATAATAGAAAAGAAATCAAAAGAAAAGGAGGACGGGAAGAGATGTTTTTCAACAGCGCACTGTTTTTGTTTTGTTTTCTGCCGTTGGCCCTCTTTGTCTATTATGTCCTCTTTCGGAATATCAGCACCAAACCAAAAAACTTTTTGCTGTTGATCATTTCTCTGGTTTGGTTTTTTATGGTGGATCCCATTTTAACGGGGCTTTTATTTGTTTTGACCACCTTCAACATCGCCTTTGTGCGCCAGATTTTGGCTGCAAAAAGCAAACTGTTGCTTCTTGCCGGCGTGTTGATGAACGGCATTGCCCTGTTGGCATACACCCTGTTGCCCGATTTGATGAAGCCTCTCGGTATCACGATGCCCTATGTGGCAATTCCGCTGGTTGGAATCTTATATTTTTGCCATAGTCTGCAACTTTTGCTTCTTTCCTATCGGGATGATAAGGCGATGCACACCGCGGCAAGCAGCATGGCGCTTTATCTGCTCTTTTTCCCTGTTTATACCGCAGGCCCCATCCTTTCCTTCCCTGAATTTTCCAAACAGGCAAAGGTCCGAAGCGGCGGAATGGCGGATGTTTCGGCCGGCGCCAAGGATTTTGTCATCGGCCTTGCCAAGGTGATTGTGTTGGGTCAGGTTTTGAGTTTTGCTCCCCGTACCGCCTTTGAAGCGCTGCCCAACATCTCTGCCAGGTTTGGGTTGATGGCCTTGGTCCTTTATCTCTTCCAGATTTATTTTGAGATTTCCGGTTTTTGCCAGATGGCCAAGGGAACTGCTCGGATGTTCGGCTTTTGTTTGCCCGCCAGTGTGGATCGCCCCCTTTTGGCAGATACCATCACCGGACATTTTTCCCGTTTTCACATTTCGGTTCAACGTTTCATCAATGATGTGATTATGCCCCGCCGCAAGGGTGGAAAAAAGGCCGCGATCCTGGGAATTTTCTTCTTTTCCATTTTGATGAGCAGCTTTTTCGGCCAATCTTTCGGAACCCTTTTGTTTGGACTGATTTTGTTTTTTATGCTGTTGGCAGAGCAGTGGGTTATTTCCGCTTTTACGGTCGGAAACAATCGAATTGCAAACTATCTGATTCATCTGGTGGGCTTTTTGCCCTTCCTCTTTCTTGCGGCTATCTGTTTGGGAAGCCGGGATGTTCCTCAGTTGATCACTTTTTTGAAATTGCTCTTCGGCTTTGGCCAGGGGTCTGAAAATGTGACTAGCGGCAGTATGTTTATGCGGGAATATGGGCCTTATTATCTGGCTGCCGCGATGGCGATTCTTCCCATCGGGGGAATACTGACAAAATGGAGAGATCGGACTCCAAGACTTTTCGCTTTCCTGGAAACAGTCTTCCTTCTTGCCCTTTTGGTCCTTTGCACCCTTTATCTCAG
>JAFQMB010000215.1 GCA_017421095.1 Oscillospiraceae bacterium | reverse complement strand
GATTTGTGAAATGCACTTCGTGCGTGAAATACGCCTGCGGCGTGTGAAATGCCTGCGGGCGTGAGTGGATTTATTTCATTTCACTTTCTGCTTTAGCAGAAAATTTCACAATTCACGAAGTGAATTATTTCACCGTGAGCGCAAGCGAACGATTTCACGAAACAAAGTGAGAGTTCGAATTCATACGCAATAATACCAAAAATATCTTTTTCCGGTCCATGGATGACAACATAAAAATTGCGGCAGGGAGTTTTGCTCCCTGCCGTTTTCTTTTTTTGCTGTGTTCTGTTTGAGCATTTTTATCAGTCGGTGATTTCAGTGGTGCGAAATCTGCCGAAAAAGGGACAAGCCAACAAAAAAACAAAAGCCGATTCTCCCAGAAACCGACAGGATTCTGCCGTCCGAAAGACTAAAATAAAGAACGAAAATAAAAAGGGAGGGTGATGGGGTGGTTGTTTATGCGGATGTGCTGTTTTTGATTAACTTTTTGTTGGACGGTCTGCTTCTTCTGGCCGCAGCGGCAACGGCAAAATTACCGCCTCCAAAGAAAATTCGCCTGTTTTCTGCCGCCTGCCTGGGAGGAGTTTCTTCTTTGATTCTGCTTTTGCCGCGGCTTCCGGGTCTTTTTTTGTTTTTCCTGCAGTTGGCTCTTTCATTTCTTGTTTGTTTTGTGGCGATGGGCCCTCTTCCGCCGGTAAATTATTTCTTCTTTTCTTTTACCTATTATGCCCTGGGCTTGCTTTTGGGCGGCCTTTGCCAGTTGACCGATCAGTTTCTCTCTCCGGCGGGGCTTTATTATCACAATCGGGTGCTTTATTTGAATTTGAATTTTTGGCAGCTTCTTATTTTGGTCTGTGGAATTTATTTGGCGGTAAAAGGGATTTCACTTTTGCGCGTCGGGTCAGAAAAAGAAAATCAACGGGCAGAACTTTCCATCACCTTCCGTGGAAAGCAGATCACATTGCCGGTGTTGCTCGACTCGGGAAATCTGCTCACCGACCCTGCCACCGGCCGTCCTGTGGCCATCTGCCGTCTGCAGGCACTGTATCCCCTGTTTTCGGAAGAGGAACAGCAACTCTTTTCGGATGAGATTCTTTCTTTTTCCCCTCTTTTTGCAGAACGAGAGATCTTTTTCCGGCCGGTTCCTTATGAAGCGGTGGGCGGAGGCGGAATGGTAGCGGTCTTTACCCCGGATGAAACCATCCTTTCCTTTTGCGATGGGAAAAGACTGGCAGGGGATTGGGTGATTGGTATTTTGTCCTCTTCTTTGGGGCAGTCGAAAGTGGAAGGAATCCTGCGGTTGCAGGAATGATCAAACATCTTTTCGGAGGAATGTATGATGGGTTTTATGAATTGTTTGTGGCAAAAGATCTGCTCTTTTTTTCGGCGGGATAAACGGATTTTTTATATTCACGGGCCGGAACCGCTGCCCGATCCCCTTTCTTCGGAAGAGGAAGAGGCGGCGTTTTTGCTGTTGAAAACAGAGCCTGCCCGGGCGCGAGAGATTTTGATCACCCGAAATCTGCGGCTTGTGGTCTATATCGCCCGAAAGTTTGAATCCAGCGGTGTCTGCATCGAGGATTTGGTGGGAATCGGCAGCGTGGGGCTGATCAAGGCGGTGAACACCTTTTGCCCGGAAAAGAAGATCAAACTGGCCACCTATGCCTCGCGGTGTATTGAAAACGAGATCTTGATGCATCTTCGAAAAATCTCGGGCAGAAAAAACGAGTATTCCATTGACGAGCCTTTGAAGGTGGATTACGACGGCAACGAATTGCTGCTTTCGGATGTGCTGGGCACCGAGGAGGATGAGGTCTGCAAAAATGTGGAACAGGCGGCAGAATATGCGCTGCTTCATCGGGCGCTGGAAACTTTGAGCGAACGGGAACGGGAGATCATTTCCTTGCGCTTTGGTTTGGATGGGAAAGAGGAGCAGACCCAAAAGGAGGTGGCTGACCGGGTGGGAATCAGCCAAAGTTACATCTCCCGGCTGGAAAAAAAGATCATCCGTCATCTGCGGAAGGAACTTTCCTGCTTAAACGGCGAGGGGTGAAAAAGATTTTATCTTGCGGCAAAATAAAAACTGTGGTATAGTAGCCAGGAAAAACAGGAGAAAAGAGGATGAAAAAATGGCCACTTTACATCTGGTGCTGATCGAACCGCAGATTCCGCAAAACACCGGTAATATCGCCCGCACCTGTGCCGCCACCAATGCAGTTTTGCATCTGGTGGGGCCCATGGGCTTTCAGCCGGATGATAAAAAACTCAAACGAGCCGGGCTGGATTACTGGCATTTTCTGGATATTCGTACCTATGAAAGCACAGACCGGTTTTTTGCGGAAAATTCGGGCCCTTTTTTCTTTTTCACCACCAAAGGAAAACGGATCTATTCCGATTGTGCCTTTCCCGATGGGGCTTATTTGGTTTTTGGCCGAGAGGATCGGGGCCTGCCGGAAGAGATGCTTTTGCAGCACGAAGAAACCTGTTTGCGGGTGCCTATGCGCGAAGGGGCAAGAAGCTTAAACCTTTCCAATACAGTGGCCCTTGCCACTTATGAGGTGCTGCGCCAGTGGGGCTTCCCGGAATTGGTTTCCAAGGGGCAGTTGCACCGTTATACCTGGCCGGAAGATAAGGTTCTGCCCTGAAAGAGTTTTTAATTTTTCTCGTTTTAAGCCTTTACACTGCGAAAGTGTTGTGTTATAATTGATGCAACAAATCTTGCAGGAGGAAAAGAAATGAATCAGAAACTGAAGGAACAGGATCTTGCATTTCTTTACGGGGCGGTGTTGCAGCTGCAAAGCGAAGAAGAATGCCGCCGTTTTTTTGAAGATCTTTGCACCGTCACCGAATTGAAAGCCATTTCCCAACGGCTGCAGGTGGCAAAAATGCTCAGCCAAAAGATCGTTTACAGTGATATTGTGCAGGAAACAGGTGCATCCACCGCAACCATCAGCCGGGTGAATCGCTCTTTGCAATATGGGGCGGACGGTTATACCGAGATTTTCCGTCGGATGGGCGTGTTGGAGAAAAAAGAAACAGAATGATGGATTTTTATGAAACCCTTGCCCCGGTTTATGACGGCTTGAACCGGGATGCCGATTATCAAAAAATGGCAGATTGTGTGAAATCCTGCCTGGAAGATTATCTGCCAAATCCGCCGGAGATTTTGTTGGACGCCGGTTGCGGAACAGGAAGTTTAACCCTGCTTCTTTCGGAGTTTGCCGAAAATATCATTGGGGCAGACGCTTCTTATGATATGCTCTGTGTGGCCAGAAACAAGGCGCTGGCGGAAGGAAAAGACATTCTTTTTTTGGAACAGTCGCTGGAGGAATTGGATCTTTACGGCACGGTGGATGGAGCGGTCTGCACCATGGACACTTTGAATCATCTGCCGGATTTTTCCGCCTTTTCTGCGGCTCTGGCCCGAATCGCGCTGTTTATTGCGCCGGGCGGCCTCTTTCTTTTGGATTTGAACACCGCATATAAGCATCAGACGGTTTTGGCAAACAGCACCATCGTCAAAGAGAGTGAAGAGGCTTTTTGTGTTTGGGAAAACAGTCTGGAACCCGATCTTTCGGTGAGTATGACCGTCAATTTGTTTGTGGGCGATGAAGAAATGGGTTATGACCGCCGGACCACAACCCAAAAAGAGATTATGATCCCGGAAGAAACTCTTTTTTCGGCGGCCAAAGAAGCAGATCTTGTTTTGCTGGAACGTTTTGACGATTATGACCGCAAAGAAAAACCGACCGAAGAAACCCAGCGCATCACCTATCTTTTTCAAAAAAAATAAGATAAAAAATTCAAACTGTCCACCCAATTTAATCGGGTGGGCAGTTTCTTTCTTTGGGGCCAAAAAAGGCGGCTGTCTGCTTGCAATTTTCTTTTTTCTGCATTATCATATATGATGACGAATTTTGTGGCCTTTTTTTGAAAAGGAAGGAAAAGAGGCAGAAAACGGGGGATTTGAAATGACACAAACCAATTGGCCGGAATTGATTGTCCGTGTGAAGGCAACCGATTGTGATAAAGCGGCGGATCTTTGTGAACCCTTTTGCGGCAGCGGTCTGATGATCGAGGATCTTTCCGATCTGGTGGAGGGTGTGAAGCGGATTGCACACATCGATCTGATCGATGAAGACCTTTTGGAAAAGGATCGGAACCATTCTGCCATTCACCTTTATTTTGACACCCCGGTGGCGCGCGCCGAAGCAAAAGAGCAGCTTTCTTTTGCCCTGCAAGAGGCCGGGATTTTGGCTTTTTTGGAAGAAAACGAGGTGCATCAGGAAGATTGGGTGGATGTTTGGAAGCAATATTATCATCCCCGAATGATCGGCGAAAAACTGCTTCTTTGCCCCTCTTGGGAATTGGAAGAGCCGAAAGAAGGGGTAGTTCGGATGGTGTTGGATCCGGGGATGGCATTTGGCACCGGCAGCCACGAAACCACCAGACTTTGCATGGAACTGTTGCAGACGTTGCCTTTGGAAGGGGGCAGAATGCTGGATGTGGGCTGTGGCAGCGGTATTCTTGCCATCTGCGCTCTGCTTTTGGGGGCAAAATCGGCTGTGGGATGCGATATTGATCCCTTGGCGGTGCAAACGGCCGCTGAAAATGCCGCCCGAAACGGGTTCGCAGACCGTTCTTCCTTTGTTTGCGGCAGTCTGACCCAGGGAATTGAAGGAAAATATGAGGTCATCTGTGCCAACATTGTGGCCGATGTGGTGATGATGCTGTTGCCCGATGTGGAAAAGTTTTTGACCCCCGGCGGCACTTTTATCGCCTCGGGTATTTTGGACATCCGTTTTGATGAGGTGAAAAAAGCGGCCGAAGAGGTTGGCCTGAAACTGGATGTGGTGAGAAAAGACGGCTGCTGGATTGCCTTCAGCGCCCGGTTTTAAGGAAACAATCTAAAAAAATAAGAGAAAGGAATGGGGAATATGGAAGAGGTTTGGCGTTATCTTTTGGTGGGGCTTTGCGGCAGCACGATGCTTTTTTCTCTGCTCTCTTTGATCCTTTCTCTGCGAAACCGAAAAAAGAGCAAACAGGAAACAGAGGCCCTTGCCCGTCTGCGACAGGAAATCGGACAGGATACCAGAGGAAGTTTGAATCTTTTGGTTTCCTCCATTTCGGAAAACCAACGGAGTGCTGCCGCCCATCAGAGAGAGCAGGCTGAAACTCTGCGTGCCGGTGTTTTTGAGCATTTGGCGCGAATGGAGGAAAAAATCAGGCTGGCAGACGAGCGGGAAGAAAAACTGCTTGTGGCAATGCGCGAGACGTTGGAGCGTTCCCTTAATGCGTCCCGTGTCAGCAGCGAAGAAAAACTGGAAGCCATTCGCAAAGAGATGGAACAGAAGATCGAAAAAATGCAGGCCGGCAACGAAAAGAAGTTGGATGAGATGCGGCAGACGGTGGATGAAAAGCTGCAAAAGACGCTGGAAGAACGGATCAGCCGATCTTTCGAGGCGGTGAACCAAAACCTGGCCGAGGTGTATAAAGGGCTGGGGGATATGCAAAAATTAGCATCGGATGTGGGCAGCCTGAAAGAGGTTTTGTCCAATGTGAAAACAAGAGGTGGTCTGGGCGAAATCAGACTGGGGGCTATTTTGTCTGAAATTTTGGCTCCCGAACAATATGAAGCCGATGTGGAAACGGTGCCGGGCAGCGGAAAGAGAGTGGAATTTGCGCTGAAAATGCCGGGCGACGGCAACGGATGCGTTTATCTGCCCATCGATTCAAAATTTCCGCTGGATGCTTATCAACAACTTTTGGATGCCTATGAAACCCATGAAAAAGTCAGCGTGGAAGCCGCCTGGAAGGTGCTGGAACAGCGGCTGCGCCTTTTCGCCAAAGAGATCAGAGAAAAATATATTTCTGTGCCCTATACCACCGATTTTGCCATTTTGTTTTTGCCCACCGAAGGGCTTTATGCCGAAGCGGTCAGACGGGGAATGGTTGAGGTTTTGCAGCGGGATCACCACATCAATCTGGCAGGCCCCACTACTATGGCGGCCCTTTTGAACAGTTTGCAGATGGGATTTCGGACGCTGGCCATTCAAAAGCGATCGGGTGAGGTCTGGAAACTGCTGGGCGCGGTGAAAACCGAGTTTGGAAAATTTGCCGAGGTGCTGCAAAAGCATCAGGAACGGTTGGATCAGGCGGGGGCAGAACTAAACAAACTGATCGGCACCCGAACCAATCAGATTAACCGCCGTTTGCAAGAGGTGGAATATCTGCCCGAATTGCAGAGCGTGGCCTATTTGGAAGAAGACCAATCTTCTTTTTTGAATGAGATTTCGGCAACAGATGAATAAATAGCAGGAGAGCGAAACAATGAAGGGAAAACAGATCATTCGAAAGGGTTTTATCAAAGATTTTTTATGGATGACTCTGGGAATCAGCCTGTTGGCTGTGGGGATTTATTTCTTTAAGATTCCCAACGGATTTTCCACCGGCGGGGTTTCGGGTATGGGCACCGTTTTGGGACATCTTTTGCCTTGGATTAGTCCTGCCACCTGGATTGCCGGTATCAATCTGTTGCTTTTGATTCTGGGTTTTTTGATTTTGGGCTGGAAACAGATGGCCAAAACCATCTATTGTTCGCTGCTCTTTTCTGCTCAGATCTGGCTTTTGGAATTGTTGGTGCCCCTTTCTGCACCGCTGACCGATCAGCCCTTTTTGGAATTGATT
>JAFQMB010000214.1 GCA_017421095.1 Oscillospiraceae bacterium | reverse complement strand
TCGTAACCCAAATGTTTATAAAATTCATAACCCTGCCAATCAAAGGTGTCAAGACGAATCATATTTATCCCCAGTTTTTTAGCCCGCTGTTCCAGTTCCTCCATTAACTTTCGGCCGATTCCGCGCCTACGATATGCTTCTGCTACAAACACCGTATCCACATACAGAATGTGAAAGGCGGACATATAGGCGTTGAGCCCTCCGATTAGGATGCCATCTTCTTCAAATCCGATTTGAACACCGCCTTCAAGAGCGTATTTGATGTGCGCTTTGTCAAACAAATGCAGTTGTTCGTTGATCCATTCAGCCTGTTCCCGGTTTAAGGCAATGATTTTTTTATCTGTCATCTGTGACACCGCCTTTCATTATTCAGAAAATCGATAACCTCAAAAGGAAAGAAAGGGCAACCCTTTGATTGCCCTTTCTGCTGTTTTGAAATCAATTCCCGGTTCGCTTTTGTTTGCGTTTGATCATCCGAATATCGCTGCCGCGGAAGCGATAGGGGGTGAAGGAAGAAAAGATACGGGAAACAAGACGGTCGCCGTATTTTTCTTCCAACTCGGCAGGATCCAAATTGGTAGAGATGATGGTGGGAAGGCCTTTGGCGATACGGCTGTTGAGCAGGGTATAGAGCATACTGCCCACAAAGGCGGTGAAAAATTCGGTCCCCAGATCATCGATGATCAAAAGATCGCAGCTGCAAAGGGTTTCCAACGTCCGGTCATCCTTTTCTTTTCCGAAATGCTCTTTTTCCAGCCGGGTCATCAGATTCTGGCAACTGTCATACACCACAGAATATCCCTTTTGGATGCATTCTTTGGCGATGGCCAGTGCCAAATGGGTTTTCCCCAAACCGGTTTTTCCCAAAAAGAGCAGCCCTTCGGAAAAATCGGGATCAAATTCTTCTGCATATTCCTTGCAAGCCTTCAAAATGCGGCTCATCCATTCTCTGGGGCTGTGACCGTCCGGGTCGGGTTCCTGGGAATAAAAGGCAAGATCAAAATGTTCAAAATCCGAAAGGTGCAACGGGCTGGCGGCAGCCAGACGTTCACAGGCATCCATCCGCAGCAGGCTTTCAAAGCATTGGCAGCGGCGGCCGCTTTTCTCCCAGCCGGTGTCTTCGCAAACAGAACAGGTGTAGGCAGGTTCCAAGGCTTCGGGGTTGCTGCCCAGGGAAGCCAGGATCTCATTTTGTTCCTGTAAAAGGGCGGTGTGGCTCTTTTCCAGTTCCAAAACCTTTTCATAAGCGCCGGGGTCGTGGGCCAGAATCATGGAAATCACTTCCAACCCGGTGCGGGAAAGTTTCTGATCAATCTCCTGCAGACGGGGGCTGCGGGCAAAAAGTGCCTTTTTGCGCGCCTCTGCAGCCTCTTCTGCCTTGTTTTTTCGCTCCCGGATGATCTTTTCACAACGCTCTGTGGCGGCCAAATCATATGCCATCGGGATACGCTCCTTTCAGAAATGGGAATTATTTGCCCGGGATATCATCCAACATCGATTCAATATCCGAAAGGGCATAACTGGTGTTCTTCTTGGTTTCTTTTGGGGTCGCTTTTCTGCGGACGGCTTTTTCCTTTTCTGCCCGGAAGGTGTTGTCAGCCGCTTCAATGGCTTCGGGGGTAAAGAGCTTTCGTTCATACCAATTCTGCAGCATTTTGTGCATATAAGGGAGCAGGATTTTTACCTCGGCATCCTTGGCTTTTTGCAATGCCAGAAGGATCACACCGTCGGAAAATTTCCAAACCTCAGTCCAAAGATGGATCATTTCTTTTTGCTTTTGGGTGAAACTTTTTTCGCCCCATTCCAACAGTTTTTTCATTCTTGCCTCGGTCTCTCTGGAACGTTCCAGTTCCGAAAGATAACCTTCTGCGGCGGCATAGGTATTGATTTCCCGTTCCCACCAGTCGGCGGCTGCCTCTTTCAAAATGGCGGTATCCGTCTTGCCCAGCCGACGGTAATAATAAAAGAGTAAACAGAGCACATCTTCGGGCAAAGAGAGCATCTCGCGGCACCAGAGGATCAGGCGCAGGTCAGTGGGAGTCAGGGGGCGGGAAAGGATTTTTTCGGTCTGTTGGCAGCAGTTTTGCAGATCCTTGTCGGAAGCGATCCGTCTGACCGCCTCTTCCTGCCCGGGGAGGGGAGGAAGGGTATGTTTGTTTCGGGAAACTGCAAGGGGCATCCGGTTGGGGACGGCAGGCTGGGAAACAGGAGAGGTGACGGTTTCTTCGACCTTTTGCATTTCTTCCGCCGGATGATAAAGGGCACCGGCACGGTCCAGCAATCGGGCTGCTACCCAGTATTCCAATCCTTCCTGCACCGTTTCGGGCTTCATTTTCAAAGCCTTGGCGATGGCCTGTTCTTCCAAATTTTCTCCGGCATGGCGCAGAAAATAGAGCAGCACCTTAATCTGGCTGCCCGAGGCGAGAATAATATGTTTGTCCACCAGGTCAGAAGGAACGGCAAACACCCGATCCCAAGCCCCAAGAGAGAGATGATAACGCATAGAATTTATGAATCCTTCCAAAGTGAATTGAGCATCGCCCGGACATCCTGTTTCTTTTGCAGGGTTTCTGCCTCCAAAAAGAGCAGACTGCCATCTTTCTGTTGCTCGAAGCGGTCGCCCTCTTTTGCGCTTTCCGGCAATTGGCCGCGGCGGACAGACAGGCGGTTTCCTCCGTCATCTTCCAGAATGGCGGTTTCCCCTTCGAAACGTTCCAAAGAAAAAATTTGCTTGTTGGTTTCCTCGTTCATCGGGAAGACACCTCACTTTCTGCCGGCAAAAGCGTTTCATTGTCTTATCTTATCACAACGGGTCGGTCTTTGCAATTGTCTATCTTGCCGAATTCTGCCCGAGGAATTGAGCAATTCGCAAAAAAGTTTGGAAAAAATGAAAAAAGGGCTTGCAATCTAAAAAAGAATCTGTTATAATTCCATCGTTCTCTTCCCGAAACTGAATATGGACGCTTAGCTCAGCTGGTAGAGCATTTGCTTGACGTGCAAAGGGTCAGCGGTTCGATTCCGTTAGCGTCCACCACCGGTGCTGTTCCTGCAATCGTGGGGGCGGCATTTTTTTGTCCAAAAATTCATTGACAGTCGTTTTTTCCACTGTTATACTTTTTTCAAATAAAGGGCAGGAGGGAGCAAAATGAAAACAGAAGAAAAAGATCTGACGATCCGCCCGGCCCGAAAAGGGGATCTTTCGGAATTGGCCCGGTTGCTCTGCCAGGTGTTGGAATTGCATCACAAGGGGAGGCCGGATCTTTTTCGTCCGGATACCAGAAAATATACCGATGAAGAGCTGCTTGCCTTGATTGGCAGAGAGGAACGCCCCGTTTTCGTTGCCGCAGATCGGGAAGATCACCTGTTGGGTTATGCGTTTTGTATCCTTTCTATGCCGTCGGAAAGTCATATTTTCCATCCCCGGAAGGAACTCTATCTGGATGATCTCTGTGTGGAAGAAGGCAGCCGGGGTCTTGGCATCGGAAAGAAACTCTATGCCTATGTGGAAAATTTTGCCCGGGAACAGGGCTGTTATCATCTGACCTTGAATGTTTGGTCCTGTAATCCGGGAGCAGAAAAATTTTACAGAGCCTGCGGTTTGATCCCCCAAAAGATCACGATGGAAAAGGTTTTGGAAACAAAATAACAGACAAAAAAAGAACACCCCATTTGTCAGACAAACAGAAAGCGTCTGACAAGCGGGGTGATTTTTTATGGCGCATAAAGGCCGTTATTTTTCTTTTTCTTTTGCTTTTTTTCGATCCGGGGGAAAGAAAAGTTCCTTGATTCCCACCGCCAAAAGGAAAAAGGCAAACAGCATTCGGAAAAAATCCGGCGGAACATATTGGGAGATCGTCAGCCCCAAAACGGCGCCCAAAACCCCGGTGGGCAGGGCACAGAGCACCGCCCGCCATTCCACTAATTTTCCCTTGGCGTGTAACAAGAGGGAAAGAAGCGCCACGGGAAGAAACAAAAAGAGATTCAAAAACCGGATATCGGGGCCGCTGAAATCGGAAAAGAGGGCCAAAACCGCCAAAAGAAGGGTGCCGCCCCCCACCCCCATAGCTGAAAAAACCGAGGTGAGAAACACCGCCAAATAAATCCACCAGGACATTTGATCCCTCCTGTTTCAAGAAAAAAAGATCATTCGAAGTGCGGCAAACACCAAAAGACCGCCAAAAAGCTGCCGCAGCCAGGAATCTTTCATTTTGGGCAAAAGAAGCGCTCCGATCAACCCACCGGGAATAGCTGCCAAAACAAGCGGCCAGAAATTTATGTCGGGCAAACCGTTTTGAAAGATGCCAAATAACAGCGTGGTGGTGGCCAGGGGAAGCATCACACCCAAACTGCTGGCATTGGCCTTTTGCTGGGAAAGACCGCTGGCACGCAAAAGGGGCACTGCCGCCATGCCGCCACCGCCGCCGAACAACCCGTTTAAAAGGCCCGAAACCGCCCCCAGCAGCAAAAAGGGCAGGCGCTTTTTCTCTTTCATGGATTTGCAACCTCCGTTTTTGCTTATCTTGCCGTCAAGAGATGGGTTTTATACCTTTTTTCGAGGCAATGACAGAATAAAAAAACTCCCCCGCAAAAAGCAGGGGAGATAGGATGCTTCAATGAGGGACGGTGCCGCTGTCTGCAATCAGATTTTCGATCACACGGGCGGCGATGGTCAGCCCCATGGCGGCAGGAACAAAGGCAAGAGATCCGCAGACCGGACGGCCGGTTTCTTTTGTTTCTTCCCCCTCTTGCCAAAGAGGGGTCGCCGCAGGCTCTTTGGAATAGACCACCGTCAGATGGGAAATGCCGATTTTTCGGCACTCTCTTCGGAAGGAACGGGCCAGGGGGCAGGTGTCTGTTTTTGCCAGGTCGGAAACAAGAAAGCCCATAGGCTCTTTTTTGTTTCCGGCGCCCATAGCAGAAATCAGCGGAATCTGATGTTCTTTTGCCGCCTGCACCAAACAAATTTTGCCTGCCATGGTGTCGATGGCGTCGATGATATAATCAAAGGAAGAATAATCCAGTTTGTCGGCGGTTTCGGGCAACAGGAAAAGGGGGATGGCGGCAACATCAATCTCGGGGTTGATATCCCGCAAACGCTCTGCCATGGCTGACGCCTTGTTTTTCCCCAAGGTGCTCTGCAGGGCCACGATCTGTCTGTTGAGGTTGGTGAGAGAAACGTCATCGGGATCCACCAGTGTCAGATGCCCCACCCCGCTTCTGGCCAAAGCCTCTGCCACATGACCGCCCACGCCGCCGACTCCCAGCAGCAATACTCGGCTGTTTTTCAGCTTTTCGATGCCCTCTTTTCCAAAAAGAATCCGGCTGCGATCCAACCAATCCATGGCAGACCCTCCCTTACGGTTTATTTTTGCTTATTTTATCACGGCAAAGGAAAAAAGAAAAGTTTTTTCTGCCACAAGAAAAAAGAAAACAGGAATTTCCGAAAAAAGTTGCGTTTTTTGCTTGACGAGCAGAACTTGTCGTGCTATAATACATAACGCTTCGGGGCGTGGCACAGTTTGGTAGCGCGCTTGAATGGGGTTCAAGAGGCCGCAGGTTCGATTCCTGTCGCTCCGACCAGAAAAAGACCTTGTCGAAAGACAAGGTCTTTTTCAACGAAATAAATCCCTGCGGGATTTGTGAAATGCACTTCGTGCGTGAAATACGCCTGCGGCGTGTGAAATGCCTGCGGGCGTGAGTGGATTTATTTCATTTCAC
>JAFQMB010000213.1 GCA_017421095.1 Oscillospiraceae bacterium | reverse complement strand
CATCGCGCATCTGATCTCTGATCATATTTTCAAAAATATTCTGATAAGAGGCGATGCAGCGGGCCACAAAATCCGCGCCGGCTTCCCCTTCCGGGATCTCATAATCCAGGCCGTTTTTCATAAAATCCTGGAAATACATATTCCCCTTGAGCCAGGAAATCTGTTTGCCGGTGAAAATGCCGGTGTCCAATTCGGTCAGCCCGTCATCGATAAAAATCTTTTCATCGGGATAGAGAAATTCCGCCGTTTCTTTGCAGCGGCGCAGGGGAGAGGAGTAGACCCGCTGGACAAAGGGATAGGTGTATGCCAGTTTCAGTTCTGCCAAATGGGAACGGCCCTCGGGGGTCAAAGAGGGGTCAAGCCGCCCCAGATATAAACTGCCCTCTGCCTGTTCGGCCTTTCCGCAGGCAATCAGATGAATGCGATATCCGCGCATAGATGGGTTTCCTCCCTTAAAAAATGTTGCGTTTTCAAGAAATTTTCTCCTGGTTTTCGGGGAAAAATTCGTCTTTTTCGGTCAAAAATCGTGCTTTGTCACAATTCGTCGGGCTTATTTTCGTCGCTTCCTACAAAAATATACAATCTGTCAAATTTGTGCTTTACAAAAGGGGAGGGGCCGCAGTATAATGAGAACCCACGCCCCGGATAAAAGGTCGGCCGGCGGCAGATTTATACAGTTTGTAATCGGTAAGAAAGTGATCGGAGTGACAGATTATGATTTCGGATTTCCCCCGGATATTGACCCTTCTGCGTAAGGAGAAAAAACTCAGCCAGAAGCAGGCGGCATCCGATTTGGGGATCAGCCAGGCGCTGCTTTCCCATTATGAAAAAGGCATCCGTGAATGCGGTCTTTCCTTTGTGGTCAGATGTGCCGATTATTATGGGGTTTCCTGTGACTATCTTTTGGGCCGCAGCCCCAACCGTCAAGGGCAGACCATCACCGCCGAAACGCTGCCCGATGCCAGCACCGGAAAGGATAATCTCCTTGGGGCCAGCGTGTTGCCTACTCTTAATAAGAAACTCCTTTATAACAGCATCCATATTTTATACGATTTTCTGGAAAAATACAATAACAAATCCCTCACAAATGAGGTCAGCAGTTATCTTTCTCTTTCCGTTTATAAAATGTTCCGTCTGCTTTACTCCCTGAATAAAAAGAATCCCGACTGCCTGTTCTCGGTGAGTGAGGAGCAATACATCCCCGTTTCCAATGCGGCTCTGATCCTTTCGGAGGCCAAATTGCTCGCCCTTTCGGGCAGCAAGCTTCCCAAGGGAATGGAAAAGATCGAAACCCCTGAGGCGGTGAGCATCACCACCCAAAGTTTGAGTGAGCAGTATCCCCAGGCGGCCACAAGCCTGTTGAATCTGACCAAAAACGCCGAAAGTCGGATGAAGAAAACTCTTTAACCCCAAATCCCTTCGCTTTTGCGGAGGGATTTTTCTTTTCACAAAAAATCCCTCGCCTTTTTGGGGCGAGGGATGATTTTTATTTTCTGTTGTTCATATAGTCGATCATATCGCTGACCATCTGCAACTCTTCTTTGGTCAACTGTATTAACTTCTTTGCCGTTGCGTCTACTGCCGTTTGGGTGTTGCTTCCGGTCAAAACAAAGTCGGCACTCAATTCAAGTGCATCACAAACCTTTACAAGATTTTCCGGCCGAATCGCTTTTTTGCCCAACTCCAAATTGGAGATCATTTGCGTGGAAACGCCCAACTTTTCTGCCAGTTCCTCTTGGGTCATTCGGAGGGACTTTCTCCGCATCATAATTCTCTGACCCATTTCTTTCAAAAATTTGGAATCGCCCACGGCTATTACCCCCCAACAGTTTAAGATAATATAATTATAATAACCATAGGCGATGTTCATAATATTTCATAGGCATAGAATAATTGACTTTTATCTCCTATAGGATATAATTTATCAAGAAATATCATCGGGGGGTGAGTTGTTGGAAAAACGAGTGGTAATTGCAGGTAGCAGACATTTTCAGGATTACACCTTGTTTTGTTCTGTGGTGGACAAATATCTGTCCAGAATCCGATACGAATATCGCATCATAATCCTGTCCGGACACTGTTCCGGCACCGATCTTATGGCGGAGCGATATGCAGATGAAAACGGTCTTGCGTTGGAGATTTATCCTGCGGATTGGACTTTGGGTCGTAAAGCAGGACCATGAAGAAACAAGGAAATGGTGGATGTGGCAGATTTCGCTATCGCGTTTCCCGGTGGAGGCCCCGGTACGCGTTCGCTCATTGCATTAGCCAAACAAAAGGGAATCCCGGTGAGAATATATGCGCTTCCTTCGTTTTCGTAAAATACTGTTTATGGATTTATAAGAGAAATCTCCGTTCTTCTAAAAGAGAATGGGGTGCGTGCTGACACCTCATTCACTCCTTCGAAGAGGGAGGCTTTT